>NZ_LGQY01000165.1:0-18539 GCF_003116065.1 Azospirillum sp. TSO5
GGTACAGGTGGCCGGGATCAAATCGGAACAGGTGGCCGGATCCAAATCGGAATCCCTGGCCGGATAAATCGGTATCCGCAATAGGGCCGAAAGGCGACGGTTTTGCACGTCTTTCGACCCGTTGGAACTGACCTACCGACCGGCACCGCTGCTGAAGAAGAACCCCCGCTCCGGTCTGTGCGAGAAGCAGGTGGTGTCGCTTCCCGCATCGATCCTGAACGGCTCCGGGGCCGCGTAGGTACTGCGCACCCAGCGGCCGACATACCGGCGCCCGCTGGGCGTTTCCTGGATCTCGAAGTCCGTCACAACGTCGAGTGCCAGGATGACGCGGCCGTTCTGAAAGCAGATCAGTCCAGCCTCGGCGTTGCCTCCGCTCTCGGCGCCGGCGCCGCCGTGGGAGGCCACCACCAGTGCTGCAGCGATGGTTGTCATGAGCATCGACCGCATGTCGCCCTCCCGTCGTGGTGCTTCAGTGTTCAACACCGACGGCAGGTGTTTGGATTTGGGGCAGCCGAACCGGTTGTTCCTTTTTCGGAAGCGGCACTTCGCGCTTTCAGGTCCTGAAGGCGCGCCAGTTCACATCGCCGCGTTCGCCCTGCTTATGGTCAGCCGAAACGATTGCAGCCCGCCTGTACCTGCCTTCCGCGAGGGAGAAAAAAGGCGTCTACCGCGCCGTCGCGCACCGATACTCGAAAAAGCAAAGGCCGGTAACAACCACGAGAACAACGGAGATCAATATGAAGTCTGGTAGTAGTAATTCATTGCCGTCCAGATATGCGAGCGCAGTTGCGGTGATAGAGGATATCGACATTACCAAACACACCCGCGTGAACATCCTTGCTATCGACGCATGGGATGTCATTCTGTCCCCTCCTCGAGTGCAGCCTAGCAACAACAAGCACATCACAGAACACGGCGGTACTCGCGTGCGGCGGCTTGTCACCCTCTTCAGCCGTAGCGGGCCTCTATTAGGCGATGATACTGCTCGAAGCAGTGCAGGAGTCGTGGATCAAACATCGTCGGTCGGACCCGCTCGTCCCCGCGGAGCATGATAGCGACGGCCTCATCATGGCTCAGCGCTGGCTTATAGGGCCGGAGCGACCGCAGGGCGTCGTACACGTCCAGCAGCCTCACGAGGCAGCCGGCAAACGGAATGTCTGAGCCGACCAGATTGAAGGGGTAACCGCTTCCGTCAAAGTTCTCGTGATGGGAGAGCGCCATGGCCGCCGCCACCTCACACACGGGCTGCAGACGCAGGTATCCCATAAGGGTGTGCTGCTTCATCACATGACGTTCATCGACGGAAAGGGGGCCACCTTTCAGCAGGATCCCGGCCGGAACCCAGAGCTTGCCGACATCGTGAAGACATGCCGCACGGGCCCAGCGCTGGGCGGTCTCAATGCTGAGTCCGACATGAACGCCAAAGGCCTCGACCAACATTCCTACGCGCTCATTGTAGGCGCCCACCCCAGCGGTATCCTCCCCGAACAATTCCTGGGCTTGCGCAATGGTGTGCCTCAGGCTCATCGCCGCTGCCGGCTCGCTGACGTCGACGCGGCGAAGCGTGGATGCCGATTGTCTCAAGGTACCCCCCTTGTGTTTGGAGGGGACTCTAGCAGCGCGGCCGACACCAGCGCGCCGCTGAAAGGCGCAGCGATTCGACGTCTTTCGGCACCGTGCGTCGTGTGACTGGCCAGCGGCCTAACCAGGAGGATGAGCTATCGGCGATCGAGCCACATGACGGTGACCACCTTCGCCGGAGAGGGCCCCTGCGTCAGGCTCACGGCCACGGCCGCGTCCCGGCCGCCCACGCGCCGGCTGAAGTTCACCCGCCATTCACCGTCGGCCGCGCCGGGCTCGACCTTGTAGGGCATGCCCTTGGAGATAATCTCCAGGGCCTCGCGCTGAGCAATGTCGCGCTCCGACATTCGGTCGCTGTAGGCATGGGCCGTAAAGATCACTTTCTCCTCCCGCAAAAGATCGACGGCGAGACGCGCCAGATCGTCCAGACGCGGCGCTGACCATCGGATCGGCCGCCGGAACAGGAGGACCTGCGCCGGCGTCGACGGCTTTTGCGGCCGCGGCAGAACGAAGCTCGGAACGGTAGTCTGGGACCGCGTATTATGAGCGGGCAGCATGGGCGATCTCCATGATGACGGAGGCTCCATCGGCGCGCAGGGTGTGCGCCAGTCGGCGGGCTCGCTGTTCAGCGATGCCCGGGTCGGCGTAGCGGCGCTTCAGAGCGCCCCCGTAACCGGAATTGACGAGGAGCCACGGGAAGGTTGGGCAACGCGCGCTGTCGTCAGAGACAGACACTCGAGAGCGCGGACCGTTCAGGATGCCGAAACCTCTCATGGTCTTCTCCGTTTCACGCGACCGACTGCAGCCCATCGGGCTCGAACCGGCCAACGCCTCCCCGCAGGTAGGTCAGGCTCTGTTCGATGGCGATCCACCGACGCTGCAGGCGTTCCGCGACGGCCGCGGTCGTAAGACTGCCCGCGAATGGGTCGCACACCGTGTCACCGGGCTCTGTGGTGAGCTTGATGAAAGGCTCGACGATCGCCTCGGGAAAGCGAGCCGGGTGTGCCGGCAGTCCGTGGTCGCGGCAGTAGCGCTGGTAGGCGCTGTTCGAGGCGGTGTTGGGGGCGATCACGAGATTCGACATGATACTGCCCCCGTTGTCGGCTCCGAAGGCACCTTGGGCCAGTACATGCCCCGACGGCCGCACTGCGCCCCTCTCGCCACCTTGTGCCAAGCGCTTCTGCATGGCTTCGCTGTACGGCTGGAGGCAGTGCCGGTTGTTGGCCTTAGGGCTTTCTGACCGCGACAACCACCAGAGGCTCTCGACCTTCTGCGCAAGCCGAACTCGCTTGACCGTGACCCACTGCGCCGGCGACGGCAGGGCGGCCGGATTGTGCCAGTGGCAGCGCTGGGCAACGTGGAAGCCCAGGTCGTCCACCAGCTTCAGGATAAGGCGCTCTTGATACAGGCTGAGGGCCGGCCTTCCGGGTTGCCACGCGTCGCCGAGGTTCAGGACCAGCGAGCCGTCGGGTGTCAGGCAGCGGTGAAACTCCCTGGCAAGGCCAGTCATCCAATCCAGATACGAACCGACGTCTTCAGCCGTCTGGTAGTCCTTCGTTGTCAGGATCGGATATGGGGGGCTCGTGAAGATCAGGTTGAGCGATTGATCCTCGATGTGGCCGAACGCGCTCTCGGCCTGCGCCCATACCGCTGCGCCATTTTCCGTCTCGTAGACGGTGACCACGATGCCGGGCATAGCGAAGCGGAGGTCCTTCTTCCCTTTCGCAGTGAGACGCCAGAAGTTCCGAACCGATCCATCCAAGTGTCCGGCCAGGAGTGCCTTCTGGCGGCACCACCGTACATCCCGGTCGAAGGCGCGGTAGGTGCCGGATGGCAGTTGCACGGTCTCGCGACGCTGCTCCTCGGAGAGCTTCAACCGGTCGGCGACGGCGGTCACCGCCTCCGCCGCCGTGAGCCCCTTGGGAGCGTCGTCAAGGACCTCCAGCAATGGAAGCAGAAGCTGGCTCTGTCGAGTGCGGTTGGTCATGCTTCCGTTCCTCAAAGAGCAAGAGCGAACTGGCCGGTGGTGACCACCGAAGCCATGTGGGGCTGCACCGCCGACGCCGGGCGCGGTTCCGGCCGGACGGCACCCTGCGCGCGCCGCGGGGCCCTCGGTGGCGCGTGGTCAGTCGTGGCCGGCGCGGCGCAGGTCGGAGAGACCGGAGCGGGATGTGCGGCCCGTTGAATGGTCTCGCTTAGGGACACGAGATGGTCGACGAGGCTCGTGCTGCCCTCCAGCACGTCATCCAGCGCCACCATCACCATCTCGCTGGCTGGCAGGATGGGGTCGGAAAAGCTCATGAAGAGGCACCAGCGGCCAGCCGTCGGCCAAGGGAGGGTGAGGCTGACGCGGCACCCAGTTGTGCCGTCGAGCCGCTCTTGAAGGCACCTCACGCCGCGCTCCAGTTGCTCGTAGAGCGCCTCGGCGCCAGGGAGCCCGAGCCTTGCACAGGCTTCTCGGACGGTCTTCCAACCAGCGTCGGAGAAGGAATTTGGGAAGAACCGCATTACCGCCTCCCTCACAGAGCGAGCGCAAGCTGGCCGAAGTCGGCAGCGTGCTTGCAGGAGCGGGATGGGCGGCGGAGCGGGAGAACTGCAGCAGATGTGCGCGACGGAAGCGGCACTACGTTGCTCCCGGTGAGCGGAGCGAGCACCTTTCCAAGGGCGCGCCCCAGGGCGTGGAAACAACTCCACACAGCGCCCTGCCCTAGCAGTTCATGCGCGGCGGTGGCGGAGCGGCCGTTGATGATCGCAGCGGCGAGGTCATCCGGGATCGACTTGACCCGGGCGTGCTCCGCCGGCGTCAGCAGGCGGGAGAGCGAAGCGTCGTGGGGGGCCTGCAGGGACGGCTCGCTGGTCCGGTGCTTCCAGTACGACCGGCCGATCGTGCCGATGGTGGTGTTGTCGGCGGTCACGATGTTGCGCTTGAAGCTGTTCCCCTTGGTCGCCTGCGCCTCAGCGTGCCGATCCAGATAGGCATGATCCTGCCAACGCGGATCGCCCGGGGGCACGTCTTCAAGGATGTCCCCCAGCCGGGTGGCGGAGCCGGGTTGCGCTGGCACCTCGAAGGTATCCGGCGCCAGTCCCTCGCTGATGCCGATCAGCGTCCAACGCCGACGGGCTTCGATAGCGCCAAATTCCGACCCGACGAGCGGCACTTCAAAAACCCTGTAGCCGAGGCGCTTGAGTTGCGTGCGAATGATTGCGGCGGAGGCCGTCGAGGCGTACTGGGGGACGTTCTCGATCGCCGTGATCGGCGCCTCCGACGCGCGCAGCAGCGTGAGGTATGCGTGGCAAAGGTGCCCCGCCTGCTCGTCCGCTTCCGGCATGGTCAAGCGCTTGCGTGCCCGCCCGGCGACACTCGCCGCGGTGCACGGCAGCCCGGCCAGGAGGACGGACAGCTTGGGCATGATCTCGGGCTCGATCTCGTCGATGCTGGCCTCAATGCTCATCCGGCAGCCCTTAGTCGCCGGATTGGCGGTGACCGCCACGTCCAGCCCCTCAGGATCGATGTCGACAGCCAGCGCCGCCTCAGTCGCGATACCCGCCTCGTGCAAGCCGGCATGGACGGCATGGTCGATGATGCCGGCGCCGATGCACAGGGTTCCGACCGACAAGGGGCGGCCAGCGCCGAGCCGATCCCGCAGGTCCGCTTCGCGTTGCGCCTGAGCCACTGCCAGCGGCGGCAGCGTCACCTCGATCTCGCGCTCGCGGTAGATGACGCGGACCTTCTCCGCGGCCCCGAACACACGATCCAGAATGGCACCTGCAAGGTCGATGATAGGGCGGATCACGCCGCCCGAACGGCGGGTGCGGCTGCTGACCATGCGCTCACCGTCCGGGCGCAGTTCGAGGACGATCTTGCGTCCCGCGGCGTCGGTGCGGAGGTGAAAGCGAGAGCCGGGCTCAAAAGCAACAAGCGATAAGCGCGGTCCCTCAAGCCAGAGGCGGGACTTACCCTTGTTGCAGCCAATGCGGGCGTGGGCGATGTGCATGATGGGGAACCGATGCGGTGTGGGGATGGTCCAAATCCTGCCATATCGTACAGAGCGCAGCAAGCACAAAATCGTACAGAGCGCATAACGCAGCGTCTGGCCAATGGCGACGACTGGCGTCAGCATCGGACGGAGAGTGCGCCCCGTCTGACAAAGACACAGGATCAAACCAAGAACAATGATGATGCTCGCGCTATCACTGTTCTCTGTTCCGAATTCCCGGTGTTTTACCGATACTTTGGGCAGGCACCACCCCGCCGCACGCTCTCAACGAGGATGGCTATGAACGATCCCAGCTACGGCAAGACCATGGGCAGCCTACTGACCCTGTCGGAACTGCGCCAGGACCTCGCCACCGCGATATTGGCCATGGGCGACCTGATCCACCTGATTGGACGCTCTGATCTGGCTGAGCAACTGGTGGGCGCACCACAGGGGCTGTCCTACCTCGACAACATGGAACCAGAAGCGCTTGATCTCACGTCTCTGGAGGCTGCCCAAGCGATGGAGCGCCTCTACCACGTCTGCTTTGAACCGAAGCTGGGCATGAAGTTGGACGCGCTCGGCGGCGACTTGCTAATGCTGGAAGGTCTCATCGGAGCCCTTCCCAGCGAGTTCCCAGGCGAGCCGGTCAATCTGCCCCGAACCAAGGAGCGACTGCGTCGCTTGCACAGCGCTGGCTGGGCGCGCAGCACCATTGCGTTCATGACGCGCTCAATTGCGGATGGGGACATCGACGAGGGCTCCAGGCGGTGTTGGGCCCTGACCGTGGCCGAGATCGCTGCGATTGCGCAGATGGACGAACGCTCGGTGCGGAACAAGGTAGGCCCGGCCAGTCGCACCCCTCTGCGGTCCGTTCCCCACCCGCTCGGAATGAGCCGTCTTGTTCAAGTCGATGGCTTCGAAGCGTTCGGCTGGCTGATCGGCCGGCGCATGTTCCGGCCGGTGCCGCTCGACCCGGGCGTGTTCCAGAAGGCTGTCGCCAGCCCGGTAGACCGCCACCACCTCGGTATGGTCCTCGGCATTCTCGGCTGGTCGAACATCGGCCCGACCAATTACCTCGCCAAACGTCTTGGCTGGATGGTTGGCGAGGTGGAGGGCTGGATCAAGCACGGCCCCACCAAGGAGGAAACGAAGGCACGAAAGCTGGCGGGCCTGCTCGGCCTCGATCCTGACGCCTTGGCCGCCTCCGTCGTTCGGCTTGGACGCTGACGGTGGAGGGGACCGTGGCCTTCGATTTGTCCAAGCACGCTTCTGACCGGTCCCAGCAGCGAGCGATTCCGCCCGATGTGGTGGAGGTACTCTGGGAGTATGGCTCTGAGATGCGCCGGCGCGGCGGCGACGTTCTCTTCTTCGACAAGTCCGCCCGCCAGCGCCTATGCCGTGATCTGGGCTCGCAGGCGCTCCGCCGCTGCGCCAAGGCGCTCGCCTGCTACGCCGTCGTCGACGACAACGGCCGGATCATTACGGTGGCGCACCGCCGCTTCCGCTTCAAGCGGCCTTAACGCGCCGCACGTTCCTCACCGTTCAATCCCGACATGGAGTAACGCCGTCATGGAGACGACGAACACCCCCCGCATGTCTGCCCTCTTCCGCCAGCTCGCCGCCGTTGAGCAGCAGCTCTGGGAACACTTTGGTGTGAAAGACCAGGGTCAGTATGCCGCCCAGCTCGTCGCCCAGGCCCTAGGGGCGCGCAAGCTGGCCAACGGGGTCAACAAGGGATACGACCTCCACCATGAGGTCTACGGGCGGATCGAGGTGCGCTCACGTCGCTACCCGCTCGACGGCCGGCGCGAGGACCGCGCTCAGGTTCCAGTAGTGAAGGCCGGCCATTTCGACTATTTCCTCCACCTAGTCTTCGACCAGACGTTCTCCGTAGTCGGCGCCTACCTTTGCCCGCACGATCGGATCTGCGAACTGGCCGCGGGCAGCAAGAACCGCTGTGTCCGCTACGCCGACGGGTTGGCCTCGCCAAGCGCCATCGACATCACCGGGGCCGTGCGGCAGGCCCAGACGGCAACCTGATCCACGTCAGGAGCAGGCCGGTAGGCGTGATCTGTCTCTGGAGGACATTGCGTCATAGGGGAGATAGCCTTCTCGCCCGTCAGCCAGCCGCACCTTGGCGGCCCAGCCGTCGCCGCAGGCCTTGTTACCGGCCAAGTCCACCAGGGTATCCCCTGGAAGGCGCGCAATCACGGTCTGACGATCCGCTTCAAAGACCGGAGCTCCTCCGAGCACGACCATAACCTGCAATCCGCGGCGTTGGCTCTGTGCAGGTTTGGCCGGAGCATCGCCATTCGTGGGAGCATCGACGGATTGCACGTTTGTCGGCGTGCCCGGCGTACCGCCCGGACTATCGAGGCAATAATCGGTCAGCCGTTGACGGTCACGTGAGGACAGGGAGGTCAGCGAAACCAGTCCCACACGCCCATCGGAGAGACGGATGCCCACCGGCTTGTCTGCAGGAAGGCCGCAGAACTGTCCGTCGGCGAGCGGGACAAGTTTGCCGCCGGCCAGCTTGGCCATCTCCTCGCTACCGTCGAGTGAACGGACGGTAGCGCCGCCGGCCGCCGTCATGACCTGCCGGGTGCGCCGAACATGCGTGTCGCTGGAAGGGGAGGAATCCGACCCGGAAACCAGAAAATAACCAAGCCCAAGAATGACGAGCACACCGGCGGCAATGACTCCTGGGATCAGTGAGGCGCGGGCTCCCCCTGCAGCTGGCGATGCCGTGTTGTTCACCACGACGAATGGCCCGGTATTCGTCCCTGAACGCGTCCGAGCATTTCCGGCACGCGGCGCCCCGAAGACCGATGCCGGTTGAGGCTGGGCAGCAGGTTGGGCGCGCCGCGGCGTCGACGGCTTGGTAAGCGGTGGAGGAGGCGCAGCGCGTTGCCGTGACTTCTCCGCAGCGCGTTCCTGTTCCCGCGCGCAATAAGCGCAGCTGTCGCCGATGAATTGATGCTCTGGGTTCGTGGAGCACGTCTTCACCTGGCCGGTGAGCGCATCGAGCAAATCTCGCCATTCGACCATGTTGGGCCGGTCGGCTGGCCGCTTGGTGAAGGCTCGGTCGAAGGCCGATCGAAGCGCCGGCGGAAACCCTCGGTGTATGCTCTGGACGGTGGGCACCTTCCTTGGCTCGGGACGGTCGTTCCGATACGGGTAGATCCCTGCGACGATGGCTCCAGCAATGTCGGTTGGGTCGCTCTCACGCGATGCGGGGCCCGGCCTGCCCTGGAACGGGTGGATGCCCTCGTTCAGGAGCTGGAACGCGATGACCGCGAAAGCGAAAGCGTCCTGTTCTATACCGAGCCGTCCGGGCGTCGATGAGTGTCCTTCCGGCGCGAGATATTCGATGGTGAACATCTCAGCGGGGTAGACATCGGCACGGCTGCGGATCGAGAACCCGTCGCAGTCGATCAAGCCGATGAACCCGCTATCTCGGTATACCAGGACATTGGGCGGCTTCAGATCGATGATGCTGTGGCCGGCGGCATGCACGTCGGCAGCAACTGAGGCAAGGTTGCGCGCCACGAAAAGGCGGAAGCCAAGGTCGTCGCGATGGCCGGCCTGGCTACGTGCTGCGCGAGTGAGGATTTCTTCGAGTGTCGTTGCGCTCGACAGGTCGACGCGGCGCATGCGGTAGCCAAGGAACCGCCCGGAGCCGTCCCTGACCAGAGCGTTGGGCCACGCCAGTTCCACCACATCGGTGCCGTTGTGCTGGACGACGGCCTGCTGCGGTGGCGCCGCAAGCATTGCCGCGACTTTGCCTGCGAGACCGTCGTCGGGTTTGTGGTAGAGCTTGACCACATGACGGTCATCGCCGACGACGCGGCGGACGCTTCCGGCGCCGCCGGCGCCAATCTGGCCCGACTCCACCGTGATCGGCTTTCGCTGAGCGCCTGATCCGTCGTGGAGAAACAGTTGCATCAGTACCTCCGTGCCCAGACCAGCGTCTTGTCGTCCGGGTTGTGCGTCGCCTTTTCCGAGGCCAGGGACGCCGCCAGCGCCTTTGCTCCGTCAGCATGGTTGACGCGGCGAAGGTGCCGATCCACCGCTTCACAGAAGCCAGCTTTCGGGCTTCCGTCTGCGTGAAGGGCGAAGCCGGCCGCACCGTCGGTCATGAGCAGGATGCTGGTCACACCCCTCAGCGGGGTTATGCGCAGATGGTCTGCCCAGCATCTCTGGGTAACGAAGAACGTCTCGTTTGCGTATTCACCGTTTTCCGGCGCCGATACGGACGCGCCCTTCCAGTTCGCCGCGCCGTCCTCAGCGAGGCTGACGCTGGCAACTGCTGCACCATCTCCGATATGGAGCACGAATCCATCTCCCTGAGGGAGCAGGACGGCCGCAACGACTGTTGTGTGATAGTCCGAAAGGGGGAGACCGGCCCGAACCGCTTCTTCCTCCAGGCACTGCCGCGCGTGGCGCACGGCAGCGGTCGCCCAGACTACCAGCGGCACGCTGGCGGTACTGCTCACCCCGCGCAGGTTGTCCAGCAGGGCGCGCACCATGAGACCAGCCCCGACTTCGGCTGAGGCCGCGCTGCCAGCACCATCGCAGACGACAACGATTAGCGCGCCATCCACGACGTCGAAAGCGTAGGCGTCTTGGTTCGGGAGTCCGGCGCGGACATGCGACGGCCCGACCACGGAGGCACCAACAACGCGCCAAGGCGCTATATCCGCTCCGGAGACGCGATCGGCTCGTGCAGGGCTGGTCATTCCGGTCAGGTCTCGATGGTGATCATGCGGGGAGCCTCGATCTGCATCTTGGTGCCCGCGGCGGCTTGGCTCGCGCTGCTGACGCTCGCCGAAAGCCAGACGAACAGTTCGCGGAAGGCGAGCCCGTGCAGCCGCAGCACCCCTTTTCCTGGCGCGTTGAAGGCAGCGAGCTTCTCCGTGCTGGCGCCCTCGACGGCTAGAGGGAACACGATGGCTTTCTTGTCGACCGCCGCCGTTCGCATCTCCTCCGCAGCATCCTCCCAATCCGCATCAGTCGGTTCGCCATCCGACACGATCAGCACCCACGGACGGGTGTACGGAATGCCCATGTTCCGGAGACTGGCTTTGTAACTCTCCAACTCGGAGAGCGCCAGGCGGGCGCCAGCTCCGAGCGGGGTCGAACCGTTCGCGTAAATGGTTGGGGCCTGGAAGTGCATGGCGTCGGTCCAAGGCGTCATCACCTGGGCCAGGTTGTCGCGGCCGATGCAGACGATGCTGACGGCAACGCGATTCCGTGCCACCGGGTCCGCCTTCAAGGCTTCCTCAAACGCCATCAGTCCGTCGTTCAGCGATTGAATGCGTTTGCCGTCCATAGAGGAGGAGGCATCCAGGACGAGGATGCAAGGGGTACGCTGGGACGTATTCTCTTCGAGCTGGGCCTCAAGTCCGGGGATACCGTTCATGCCATTTCTCCAGGATGTGCGCAGTCCAAGAACCAAGGTCCGGCGCAGGTTGGAGAGACCATAGCTTGGGCGGCTTTTCGGGCGCGCCTCCAAAAGACGATGAAAATCGTCGCTTTTCTCTGGTGCCCCGGTCACGAGCGACGAAGTGCGGGTGTGTCGTCCGAACGCGACGCCGGCGGTTAGGGCGGCCGGTGGCGCCCCCCCCACCATCGTCAGGCAGGGACGGAGAAGACACGCCCCCTTACGGGGGCGCTCTTCACGGGTTTAGGTTGGTGTTGTTCGATGTCAGCTGGATCATCTGTAAACGTCGGTGTTCTGCTTGACCACGGACACGGCCTTTGCCCGCAGCTCCGCCCCAGCGTTATGAGGTAGGGTCATTGCTGCTGGCGGAAGTCGCCGGCCGGAGCACCTTCAGCACATGATCGGGCGGGAACCCGACAATGTCGAACCCTTCGAAGCCAATGGCGACGCAGGCATCCGATTCACGCTCGACCTCCACCACCTCCATGTAGAGGCAGTCGAAGGCCGGGTGGTTGTGGCGAGGATCCGCATAGAGGTCCCCTTCGAGGTCGACGAAATCGCCAACTTGCAAATCGCTGCTGGCGACGAGAACGAGGTTCGTCATGGATTGCCTCCTTAAAAGCTACTGGGGAGGCACACACCCACTGCGGGGAGGCATGCCTCCCCAGGAAGGGTGGTTGAGATCAGAGAACTGCAGTCCAGCCTTGCAGTCGGCAGACGGCCGAGAACGCAAGAATGGCCGCATTGTCCCCGCTGTAAGTCCCAACCAAATCGCTCTCCGCTTCGGGATCGGCGAGATTGATCAGGTCACAGGTCTTGGTGGCGCAAACGCCGCCGTTCACCTCGGACACCCGGTAGAACGTCCGGCGGTCCTCCGAGGCGATGATCAGCGCTTTGTTGGCGGTCAACACGATGCCTGCCGGGGTTGGGCCACAGCAGTACCTGTTGACGAAGCCGGCCACCATCGCGTGGTTATGCCACAGCTCCTCAACCCGGCTGGCCTGAGATCGCTGTCCGAACTCCAGGCCGAAGTGCTCTGCCAGTTCCCAGACCGACTGATGGGCACCACAGACTTCCGTGTCCGTGTGCTTCAGGATGCAGCTGAACCAGAAACTGTCTTCCGACACATTGAGGCAGTCGCACTCGGTGGAGACGTCGTCGTCGTCGATCTCGCTGGGCTCTTCATCGCAGTCCTCGGCGTCCTCGTCAGACGGCGCGGGTTCGGTGTTGAGCCAAACGGCATCGTAATCGAACTTCTTCACGCGGAGCAGATCGTGCTCCTTGACCAAGCCGGCCAACCTGATGATCTCGCGGGCTTTGGCTTCGTCGATGCTGAAAACGACCACCGCAGGAATGGTTGAGTACTCGCTCGAGGCGCTGCACTCGGCGGTGTAGGTCTTGAGATCAGCCATGATGTGAACTCCTGTCGTGAAAGCGCTGGCAGAAGACACACCACCCCTGAGGGGAAGGAGGCCTTCCCCAGCGGGTTTGGTCTGAGCAAGATGAGGGTGTCGCGCTCGGCTGCAGTCCGCCGGGCAGGACGTATCCGCAGGGCCGAACCCTGCGGTTTGGTGTGGCAGGGACCAAGCCCGAAACCACAACGAGGCCCGAAGACCAAGGCTGCTTCGCCCAGATGGGCCAGGACCAAAGCTTGTCCTGCCAGCTCAGTGCCGGATCGAGCGACCAGGCGAACCTCGCCGCTCGACGAGCCGCCGCGTCATGCAGACGGCCCACTGTGATGCACGGGGCATCAGGAGTGCACTCAGTCTAATGGAGCCAGCGCCAGCGTTCAAGATGGACGCCGGACACGATGCAGGTGCCGTCACCGACTGCCAAGAGCACGGTCACGCAATCACCGAAGGGAGCCACGCGGCAAGACTGCGGTCCCGCACAACGCGAGCCGCCTGGAGCTCCCCCGCTGTCTCCCAGCGTGCCCGCGTGAGCACGGCGCCGGCGAACTCACCCTCCGGCCCATGGCGAAGCAGAAGCGCGAAACCCGGTTCGTTCACGACCCGCAGCCCGACATTACCCGGAGCGATGTGCCGCAGTTCCTCCCCCGTCAACCTTCTGCAGGCGACGTGCTCTTTCCAAGCGTGGCGAAGCATAAGGAGCGCGTCCAAGGGGGCACCAGCCGCTACCAGACGGTCACGGAGCACCCAGAAGGACCGTCCGCCCTTAGGGCGATCAGGATCGGACAAGAGATCATCGGCCAAGTCCCGGTAAGACGGTCGCCAGAGGAGCCACTCGTAGAAGGGAATGGCGCTGGGAGGGCTCCGATCGCAGCCTGGGGCCGGCGCCGTCCGGAGGTCAACATCGTCGACCATGTCGGGCGGATTGGCTTTCACCTCCTCCCATTGCTCTAGGATCACACGTTCAGCCTCTGCCGCGGAGACGCAGAACCACTCCGTGACGCGGGTCAGGTCCGTCGCATGGTCCGATAGGGCCACATGGACAGCCGCCTCGATAGCCGGAGCGTGGTCTCCGCACTCCACCTGAAGCAGTACTGCGAGACGCTCTGGATTTCCCGTCTGCAGGTCAGCGCACCGGCCGGTCGGGTCGACGCTGTGGCCGATCTTCACCGGCCCGACCGCCGAGGGACCAATCACATAGACAAACACCTATCCCTCCACGGGGCCTGACGACTCTACCGCTCAAGGGTTCGGCGGTCGATTATGGCCAATCAACTCTCCGCGCCCGCGAGACGCACGCTGGCTCACGCCGTTCCTCTGGCACAGAAAAGGCCGGACGCCCATAGGCTCCGGCCGAGGAAGGATAGGTGGTGAGCTGTGCTCAGTGCAGTGAGGTCGTCGGCTTTGGAAACGGGTCCGGCACTGTGCCCTCAGGGTAGTAGGTCTTGGCTTCGGCGATGATCTGGCGCGTTGTGCCATCGGTCGTCACGGTCATCAGGATGTCGTACAGGTCCTCCTTCGACATCGGCTGTGAGCCCTCACGCACCTCGATCTTATTGCGGTCCTTGTTCCACTCGGACACCGATTTGCCGTCAGCCGGGTTCCAGACCCGCCCCACGGCGTCGACGATCTCCACCTTTGTGAGCCCGTCGGCCGCTTCGGTCAGCAGCGTCTCAATGAGGGCAGCCAACCGGACTGGGTCTTCTTGCCCCATCGCCTCCTGATAGGCAGCCAGCGCCTTCTCGTAGGCGGCAAAGGCCAGCGGCTTGTGACCCTCCAAGCCCGGGACCGTCACGGTATCGCCCAGAAACTTGCCCAATCGCTCCATCGCCTTCGCCGCTCCCGGCCAGTCCATCTTCACCAGGTCGAGTATCTCTTTGACGCCCTCAGAGGCATCACCGCCGGTCGCTTTCCGGAACTCCTTGAGCATGTCGTCGTCTTTAGTCACAGTAGGTTGCCCCGATGCGCCCGCGCGCCGCCCATGGTTGCTGCTCAGCTCAGAACTCGCAAAAACGAGCGTCCGGGCGCAACCATACACCCGGAGCCTGAAATCGGCGAGCGGGGAATCGTTACGACCGGGTAAAATCCTTGCAAATCCTTAGGCGCCAAAGCAGCCAAGATCATTAAGCACAAGCCACTCAGACCGGACAAGGAGATATCTGCGAGAACGGTTGACCGCGCGACTGAAGGGACAATATGCGCGCTGCGGCGCCCACTCAGGAACGGCCGTACTGTGGCGCCCGTTGGTCTCCTTGGACGCGGCGCACCAGCATCTCCCTCAACCTCGCCTGAGAGCAGCCGGCGGTCACAAATTCGATAGCGGTCACCTGTCCCGCTTCGAAGGCCTGCCCTAGGAGAGCGCAGTCGGCGATCTTCTGATCGGTGTCCAGCGAGACCGTAACGAAGCCTGACTGTTGCGCGACCCGCAGGCCGAAGCCGCAAAGGCCAAGCACACCGACAACCAACATTGCTTTCTGAACCACGCGCCGAATGCGAGGGGAGTGGTCGAACAGGCTTATCACACACTCCTCCCACCCCAACACCCATCGACTGAAGCGAAGGGCCGTGTTTGGCCCCTCAACGCCTTCCAGCATTATGCCGCCTGCGTCGCTTGGGCCTCAGTGCGGCGCCAGTGATCTGCCCAGAGCTCGACCACCGCTGCCGGCTTCAACAGTGCCACACGCGCCCAGGCCACGCCATAGAGCGTCGGCATCCGGACGTAACCATGGGCGGCCACATCCCGGCCGGCAAACCGTGGGTCTGTCGTAAAGTTCAATATTGTCCCGTAGACCGACAGCTGCACAATGTCCGAGAGGAACACCCGCGGCAGCCGCCGGGTCTTCGTGTCCACCGGCACCAGAAGTCCTGCGTCCGACATGAACACCTGATCGGGTCGACCGAGGAGGGGAACAGGCAGGTTGGTCCGGACCTCCTCCTCCGACAGGACGAGACGGCCACGGGCCAACTCCGCCGGCATGTTCTCACGGCGGAGCCAGAGAAGGCGGTCCGCGTCCTCACGCTCCCGCACCCGGTTTCGTATCTTGCCAATCACAAGACGTTCCATAGCGGCTGTCCTTTCCAGGGGGGCCTATCCAGGGGGCGTTAGCCTACTGCGAGGAAGCGGCGAACCTCGGCGTCGAAGCGTTCGTGTTCAGCGATGCCGGCCTGACGGCGAGCCTCATTGGTGAGGGCCGGAGGAGGACCGCCGCAGGCACTCTTGGCCAGCTTTGTCGCGGACACCGCCCGCATTCGCCCCCACCGCTGCACCGCAGGGCCATTCTCCAAAGTCGCAATCGCCTTCATCGGGTGCCGAAGGAACTCCTCGAAGGTCAGGCCCACCTCGTGGAAGCGGCACGCGACGAACAGATCGCCATAAAGCTCCAACTCTGCGTCCAGCATGCCTGCCTCCTGAGGTGTGCGTTGCCTGTCCAGGGGGCGCGCGGCCGTCCGCTCACCCTCTGTGTTCAGCCTACGGATTTTCCCGGAAACGCAAGTCCTCGCCTCCCTTAGAACTTTGCGGTGTCTGCCTCCAAGGCAGCCTGCCGCTGTCGAGCCCCCTCCTCAACCTGGCGGTAGGCGGCTCCAAGTACTGCCATTTTCGCGACCATACTGCTTCGCGATCGCAAAGGGCCAAACTTCTCTTCCAGATCACTGATGAGCACCCTTTCCCAATCCTGCGCATCGGGGAAAGACGTCATCGGGTATTGGGCCGTGTCGCCTCGCGGCACGTTCTCGTCCATCCGCCGGCGGCTCCCTTTTCCTCCGAAGAACCTTACTTTCGCCCACCGGATTGAGATCGCCACATTCCGTCGCTCAACCCGCGCCAGATAGCGGTTGTGTTCGGATGACGGCCTTTCCTGGCGGACACGCTCACATTCTCCGTAGAAGCCCGATGAGAGTCCCCGGGCCTCAGTTTCGAGCACATCGCCCTCGGACAACAAAAGAGCTCTCAACAGGTCCGTAAAACTCGCTCCGGTCCGCTCCCGCAGAGCTTTGATCTCATCTTCAAGGGTCATTTTTCCTCGGGGGGGTCTGCGCAAATACCTAACCATCGGCGCAGACCCACCCCCCTGCGCAGATGGGAGCAGGGCCACATCAAAGCAACGGGGGAAACGAGGTCTGCGCAGATCATGATCTGCGCAGACCGGGGGGGCTGCGCAGATAAAGCCACGCTATCACTACCCCCGAGCACATTCAAGGGCGGTCTGCGCAGATCATGATTTGCGCAGACCGGGGGGGCTGCGCAGATGAAAACCACCAATGTATCTGAAGTATGGTTGTTCTTCCGGTCATCTGCACAAGAACGACCATGGTCTGCGCAGATTATGATCTGCGCAGACCGGGGGGCTGCGCAGATGGGAACCCCATGGTGTACGGCACGTTATGAAGCGCTGGCTCAGCTAGTGCCTCTTTTGGCTCCGGCTAAATACCCAAATGGGGCTGCCTGCAGCCCGACCTGATGCCCATGGATATGCTCCGCCGCCGCCGGTACCGCCAGAGCACCGCCAGAGCACCGCCAGAGCACCGCCAGAAGCACTTTGTCCCCAGCACCCGAGAAAGACGTCGATTTCCGACGTCTTTCGGCGGCGCGCCGTGCGCTTCGAAGTTGGTAGCATGGCTCATAGGTTCCTGCAGTGAACCGCCAGAGCAACTTCCGGGAATGTGCCGCCATGTTCGCCATCGGGCTCGACATTGGGTATTCGAACCTCAAGCTAGCCTTCGGAAAGGTGTCGGACGACGGGCTGGCCAAGCCTGCCGTCACACGGGTGTTGCCCGCCGGCGCTGGCCGCCTGTCAGACCTCCCATTGCGGATGGGTAAGGCAGACGGAGACACAGACGCTCTTGTCGTGAACGTCAACGGTGAGAAGTGGGCTGCAGGTGTGGATCAGGCTCGGCTTGAAACCTCAGTTCGCGAGTTGCACGCCGACTACCCCGCCTCCGATGCCTACCGCGCACTGTTCCACGCTGCCCTCCTCATGGGCGAGCACGACACGGTGGACCAGCTCATCACCGGCCTGCCGGTCTCCCAGTTTCTTGATAAGGATCTCCGGGCACGTCTTTCAGACCGGCTGACCGGTCAGCATCAGGTCACCGCCGGCCGGGCGATCACAGTGAAGAACACGCTGGTCGTTCCCCAGCCCTTCGGCGCTTACCTGGACCTGCTGAACACGGTCGAGGACGCCGCGGAGCTTGAAGAGTCACGGATCATGGTGATCGATCCCGGCTTCTTCTCGGTGGATTGGATCGCCATCGAGGAGGGTGAGATCCGCAAAGCCAGCAGCGGCACGTCCAAGCGGGCGATGTCGGTCCTGATTGAGACAGTAAACAGCCTCATCCAGGAGGACCATGGAGGCAGCGCCGGCATAGAGCGGCTGGAACAGGCAGTACGTCAGGGCAAGACCTCGGTCCCGGTGTTCGGCACTCCGGTCGAGCTGGCGCCGTACATGGATAAGGCGGCGCAGCGCGTTGCTGTCGAAGCCCTGAAGGAAATGAAGCAGCAACTCCGCGCCAACGACCGCGCTGTAGACATCGTGCTGATCGTCGGCGGGGGTGCCAAGGCTTACGAGGCGGCGGCCCGCGACCTTTTCCCCAAGAGCCGCCCCGTGTTGCCTCAAGAGCCGGTCCTGGCGAACGCACGAGGCTTCTGGAGCGCAGCTGTCCAATGAGAATCGTCCTGGTCATAACACGCGCTTGCGCCGAGCTGAGTGAGGAGCTCGAGCGTCTACCGTCCAGAGACCGCGCTGAGTTTGTCCGTAGCCTGGCAATGCAGGGCCTCTACCGCCGACGCGAGATCAATGCGGGCCTTGTGGCTGCTGCTGCTCCTTCTTCCCCAATGCCGATCGCCGTATCGACAGCGACACCGGACCCAAAGCTGGGGCGCTTGAAGCGCAAGGCTCTGAAGAGCTTGGAACTCGACTGATGAGAGAAAGCACGGCCAACGCCAAGGGCCTTTCATAACGATGCAATACTGCATCCGCGCCTAGGAGACTGCTTCGTCCAGCTTCCAAGGGAGACAGCCAGCAGGGTGCACTGAGGGGAACTTGATTGTCAATCGGCTTCCAATTTCCAGCCGGCATCGGCTTGCAATTTCCAGCCACGCTTGCGGTTGCAGAACCTGTTGTCCAG
>NZ_LGQY01000023.1:0-17770 GCF_003116065.1 Azospirillum sp. TSO5
GAGGTTCCCCCGCCCGCCGCAAGAGTGGCGGCGGGCGGGCGCACCCCCGTCAGGACGACAGCGTCTTGTTGATCCGCAGCGCCACCAGCGTGCAGATCGCGCCCGACAGCAGGTAAAGGCCCGACGCGAACAGCCCGAAATGGCTGGACAGGTAGAGCGCGACGAAGGGCGCGAAGCCGGCCCCGAACAGCCAGGCCAGATCGGAGGTCATCGCCGAGCCTGTGTAGCGGTACTGCTGGCTGAAGCCCGACGCCACCGACCCCGACGATTGGCCGAAGGACAGGCCGAGGATGACGAAGCCCAGCACCATGAACACCAGCTCGCCCACCTTGCCGGCGTCGAGCAGCATCGGCGCGAAGCCACTGAACACCGCGATCGCCGCGGCACAGGTGCCGAGCAGCGTCCGCCGCCCCACACGGTCGGCGATGTAGCCCGACGCGACGATGGCCAGCGTGCCGAAGACGGCGGCGATCACCTCGATCATCAGGAAGACGCCGGTCTCGTCCCGCGCATACACGAAGATCCAGGACAGCGGGAAGACGGTGACCATGTGGAACAGGGCGAAGCTCGCCAGCGGGGCGAAGGCGCCGATCACCACGCGCTTGCCTTCCATCTGCAGCGTTTCCACCACGGGGGCCGGCTGCAGTTCGCGGTTCAGGAACAGGCGTTCGAACTCCGGCGTCTGCACCAGACGCAGGCGGGAGAACAGGGCCACCACATTGATGGCGAAGGCCACGAAGAAGGGATAGCGCCAGCCCCAGGCGAAGAAATCCTCCGCCGACAGGCTGTTGACCATGTAGGCGAACAGGCCGCTCGCCACGATCAGGCCGATCGGCGCGCCCAACTGCGGGATCATGGCGTACCAGCCGCGCCGATTCTCCGGCGCGTTCATCGCCAGCAGCGAGGCCAGACCGTCCCAGGTGCCGCCCAGCGCGATGCCCTGGCCGATGCGCGACAGTGCCAGCAGCCATGCGGCGGCGACGCCGATGGCCTCGTAGTCCGGAAGGAAGGCCAGCGCCACCGTGGAGATGCCCAGCAGGAACAGGGCGATGGTCAGCTTGGCGCTGCGCCCGTAACTCTCGTCGATGGCCATGAAGATGAAGGTGCCGATCGGTCGCGCGACGAAGGCCAGCGCGAAGATGGCGAAAGACCAAAGGGTCCCGGTCAGCGGATCGACATAGGGGAACACCAGCTTCGGGAAGACGATCACGGAAGCAATGGCGTAAACGAAGAAGTCGAAAAACTCGGACGTTCGACCGATGATCACGCCGATGGCAATTTCTCCGGGGTTGACCCCGTGATGCCGCGCGTTCACCAGCCTCGCATCCCGTTCAACCGCCGCAATCGATGAAGTCATCATGTCGGCTCCGGCTGCGTTATTTCGCTTGCGATGATCCGCAGATCATACAATATGGGGCACCAACTTTCAGTGCCCTGTCAAGCGCGCAGGCGTGAGGCATTGGACAAATTGTCCAATGTCACAGCTAGGCTATTGCCGCTAGCTGTCTCCCCAAAGCAAACCTTATGAAACAGGTCCTGCCTTGAGCCGTTATCGCGCAATCGCCCTGCTGCCAGTGATGGCGGCGTTGAGTGGCTGCAACCTGGTCGTGCTGAACCCGGCCGGCGACGTTGCAAGCCAGCAGGGAGACCTTGTGGTCATCTCCACCCTGCTGATGCTGCTGATCATCGTCCCGGTCATGGCGCTTACCGTGCTGTTCGCCTGGCGTTATCGTCAGTCCAATAGCACGGCCCGCTACGAACCGGACTGGGACCATTCGACGCAGCTTGAACTGGTGATCTGGGCCGCCCCGCTCCTGATCATCATCTGCCTGGGTGCCATCACCTGGGTGACCACCCACAAGCTCGACCCCTACCGTCCGCTCGACCGCATCGCGGCAGACAAGCCCGTTCCCGCCGGCGCCAAGCCGCTGGACGTGCAGGTGGTGGCGCTCGACTGGAAGTGGCTGTTCGTCTATCCGGAATACGGCATCGCGTCCGTGAACGAGATGGCGGCGCCGGTCGACCGCCCGATCCGCTTCAGCATCACCGCGTCGTCGGTGATGAACTCCTTCTACGTTCCGGCGCTGGCGGGCATGATCTACGCCATGCCGGGCATGGAGACGAAGCTCCACGCCGTGATCAACGAGCCGGGGACCTACAAGGGTTTCTCGTCCAACTACAGCGGCGCCGGCTTCTCGCACATGCGCTTCAACTTCCTCGGCCTGTCGAACGAGAATTTCGACGGCTGGGTGTCGAAGGTGAAGTCGGCCAACGGGTCGCTCGACCGCAACGCCTATCTGGCGCTGGAGAAGCCGAGCGAGGCCGTTCCGGTCCAGCATTACGGCAGCGTCGATCCGAAGCTGTTCAACGCCGTCGTCAACATGTGCGTTCGCCCCGGCACCATGTGCATGAGCGACATGGCCGCCATCGACCGCGCGGGCGGGCTGAACGCGGGCGGCAAGGCCGCCGCCGAGGCGATCCTGCGGGCCAACACGCTGGCCGGTTTCCCGGACACCCAGCCGACCGGCCTGTGCACCGTCGCCGAGGCTGTTGAAGCCGCTGCGTCAAACTCGGGCGCCGTGCAGCGCCCCACCGTCACGCCGATCAGCGCGTCCGCCTCCCCGGCCGGGCCGCAGCGGCTGGCCAATCCCTGATTGGGCACACCGGCATGCTTGAGACACTGACGACCTTCCTCTTCGGGCGCCTCAGCCTGGAGTCCTTCCCCTATCACGAGCCGATCGTCGTCGCGACCTTCTTCGCGGTGGTGCTCGGCGGCATCGCGCTGGTCGCCGCCCTCAGCTATTTCAAGCTGTGGGGCTACCTGTGGACGGAGTGGTTCACCACCGTCGACCACAAGCGCATCGGCATCATGTACATGGTGCTGGGCCTGATCATGCTGCTGCGCGGCTTCGCCGACGCCATCATGATGCGCGCCCAGCAGGCCATGGCCTTCAATGGAAGCGAGGGCTACCTCAATTCCCACCATTTCGATCAGGTCTTCACCGCCCACGGTGTGATCATGATCTTCTTCGTCGCCATGCCGCTGGTGACGGGGCTGATGAACTATGTCGTGCCGCTGCAGATCGGCGCCCGCGATGTGTCCTTCCCGTTCCTGAACAATTTCAGCTTCTGGATGACCGTCGGCGGCGCCGTGCTGATCATGGCCTCGCTGTTCGTCGGCGAGTTCGCGCGCACCGGCTGGCTAGCCTATCCGCCGCTGTCGGGTCTGGAGGCCAGCCCGGACGTCGGCCCCGACTATTACATCTGGGCCTTGCAGGTGGCGGGCGTCGGAACGACGCTGTCGGGCATCAACCTGATCTGCACGATCGTGAAGATGCGCGCCCCCGGCATGACCATGATGAAGATGCCGGTCTTCACCTGGACCTCGCTCTGCACCAACGTCCTGATCGTCGCCTCCTTCCCGATCCTGACCGCCGTTCTGGTCCTGCTGTCGCTGGACCGCTATGTCGGCACGCACTTCTTCACGAACGACATGGGCGGCAACCCCATGATGTACGTGAACCTGATCTGGATCTGGGGCCACCCGGAAGTCTACATCCTGATCCTGCCGTGCTTCGGCATCTTCTCGGAAGTGACCTCCACCTTCACCGGCAAGAAGCTGTTCGGCTACACCTCGATGGTCTACGCGACCGTCGTCATCACCATCCTGTCCTACCTGGTGTGGCTGCACCACTTCTTCACCATGGGTTCGGGCGCCAGCGTGAACTCGTTCTTCGGCATCACGACGATGATCATCTCGATCCCGACGGGTGCGAAGATCTTCAACTGGCTGTTCACCATGTACCGCGGCCGCATCCGGTTCGAGCTGCCGATGATGTGGACGATCGCCTTCATGCTGACCTTCGTGCTCGGCGGCATGACCGGCGTGCTGCTGGCGGTTCCGCCCGCCGACTTCGTGCTGCACAACAGCCTGTTCCTGATCGCCCACTTCCACAACGTCATCATCGGCGGCGTGCTGTTCGGCCTGTTTGCTGGCATCTACTACTGGTGGCCGAAGGCCTTCGGTTTCCGCCTGGATCCGTTCTGGGGCAAGATGTCCTTCTGGTTCTGGGTGATCGGCTTCTACTTCGCCTTCATGCCGCTCTATGTCCTCGGCCTGATGGGTGTCACCCGCCGCCTGCGCGTGTTCGAGGATCCGTCGCTGCAGATCTGGTTCCAGATCGCCGCCTTCGGCGCCGTCCTGATCGCGCTGGGCATCGGCTCCTTCCTGATCCAGATCGCCGTCAGCGTCCTGAAGCGCAAGCAGCTTGTCGACGTCACCGGCGATCCGTGGGACGGCCGTACGCTGGAATGGGCGACCTCCTCGCCGCCTCCGGGCTACAACTTCGCCTTCACGCCGGTCATTCATGACAACGACGCGTGGTGGGACATGAAGAAGCGCGGCTACAACCGTCCGCTGGAAGGCTTCCGCCCGATCCACATGCCGAGCAACACCGGCACCGGCGTCATCCTGGCCGGCATCAGCACCGTGCTCGGTTTCGCCCTGGTCTGGCACATCTGGTGGCTGGCCGCGGTGAGCTTCATCGGCCTGCTGGCGGTCGCCATCAACCATACCTTCAACTACAACCGTGACTTCCACATCCCGGTGGATGAGGTGGTGCGGACCGAGAGCGAGCGGACCCGTCTGCTCTCCGGACAGGTGTAAAGCATGACGACGACCGTTGAAGCCATGCACGGCAGCCACGCGGGGCACGACACCCCGCGTGACGCCACCCCGCCCGTCTTCTATGTGAGGGACGAGCACGCCCACGAAGCCGCCAGCACCGCGCTCGGCTTCTGGATCTACCTGATGAGCGACTGCCTCATCTTCGCGGTGCTGTTCGCGACCTACGGCGTGCTGGGCACCAGCTACGCCGCCGGCCCGACGCCGAAGGAGCTGTTCGACCTGCCGCTGGTGGCGCTGAACACCTCCATGCTGCTGCTGTCCTCCATCACCTATGGCTTCGCCATGCTGGCGATGGAGAAGGGCCGCACCGGCCAGACCCAGGCCTGGCTGTTCATCACGCTGCTGTTCGGCCTCTCCTTCCTGGGCATCGAGCTGTACGAGTTCGCGCACCTGATCCATGAGGGGGCCGGTCCCGGCCGCAGCGCCTTCCTGTCGTCCTTCTTCACGCTGGTCGGCACCCACGGCCTGCACGTCACCTTCGGCAGCGTGTGGCTGGTGACGCTGATGGTCCAGGTCGCCCGCCGCGGCCTGATCCCGGCCAACCGCCGGCGCCTGATGTGCCTCAGCATGTTCTGGCACTTCCTGGACGTCATCTGGATCGGTGTGTTCACCTTCGTCTATCTGATGGGAGCGTTGCGATGAGCACCCACGCGCACAGCGACCACCACGCCCATCAGGGCCATGGCCATGCTGACCACGGTCATGGTCACGACGACCACGGCCACCCCGCGGGCGCCCACGGCACCTTCGGCAGCTATATGATCGGTTTCGTCCTGTCGGTGATCCTGACGGTGATTCCGTTCTGGCTGGTGATGAACGGCACGCTGGACAATGCGACCACCACGGTCGTGATCCTGGCGCTGGCCGTCGTCCAGATCCTCGTCCACATGGTGTATTTCCTGCACATGAACGGCCGCGTCGAAGGCGGCTGGTCGATGCTGGCGATGATCTTCACGATCATCGTCGTCTTCATCATGTTCTCGGGTTCGCTCTGGGTGATGTACCACCTGAACTACAACATGATGCCCGGCATGACCCACGACATGAGCAAGATGCCGTGACCGGACTGCCGTCCGCGCCCCCCGCTGGCGGCACAAAGAAGAGGGCCCGCCCGGTCTGGGCGCTGGCCCTCTTCGGCCTTCTGGCGCTGGCCGGCATCGCCGGCCTGACCGCGCTCGGCGTCTGGCAGCTCGAACGCCGGGTGTGGAAGCTGGACCTGATCGAGCGGGTGGACGCCCGCATCCATGCCTCTCCCGTCCCGGCACCGGGTCCGGAGGCGTGGCCTTCGGTCTCGGCCGCGTCGGACGAATACCGGCGGGTCGCCGTCACCGGGCATTTTCTGAATGACCGCGAATCGCTGGTGCAGGCCGTCACCGACCTGGGCGGCGGGTTCTGGGTGATGACCCCGCTGGTCACCGACCGCGGCTTCACCGTTCTGATCAACCGCGGCTTCGTGCCGCCGGAAAAGCGTGATTCCGCCAACCGGACCGAGGGGCAGTTGCAGGGCGAGGTGACCGTCACCGGCCTTCTGCGCCTGACCGAACCGAAGGGCGGTTTCCTGCGCAGCAACGATCCGGCCGCCGGCCGCTGGTATTCCCGCGACGTCGCCGCCATTGCCGCGTCGAAGGGGCTGGAGCAGGTCGCCCCCTATTTCATCGATGCCGACGGCACCCGCAATCCCGGCGGCTGGCCGGTCGGCGGGCTGACGGTGGTCAGCTTCCCCAACAGCCATCTCAGCTATGCGCTGACCTGGTTCGCGCTGGACCTGATGCTGATCGGCGCTGTCCTCTATGTCTTCCGCAGCGAGATGCGGCGCCGGAGGGCATGACACAGGCGCACCGAAAACGCTTCCTGAGTCCCTGGCGAAAACTCCCCAGCCGCCGCTCACTCTCTATATATATCGGTGGGCTGATGAACCGGGTGAGGAACAGGACGTCTTTCGTGCGCGACACCACCGACCGCAAAAACCTGTTCCTGCTCGTCCAGCTGCGTTGGCTCGCCGTCGTCGGGCAGATCGTGACGATCCTGATCGTCCATCTGCAGATGGGCATCCGCCTGCCGCTGCTGCCGATGGCGGCGGTGATCTTCGTGCTGGTGGCGCTGAACATCGCCAGCCTGATCCAGATCCGCCGCAGTTCCGCCGTCTCCAACACCCAGCTTTTCCTGGAGCTGCTGATCGACGTCTGGGCGCTGACGCTGCAGCTCTATCTCAGCGGCGGGGCGTCCAACCCCTTCATCTCGCTGTATCTTCTGCAGGTGGCGCTGGGGGCGGTGCTGTTGGAGGCGTGGTCGGCCTGGGCGCTGGTTCTGGTGGCGACCGCCGGCTTCACCTGGCTGATCGGCACCCACCAGCCGCTTCCCCTGCCCCCCGCCTATGAGGGTGAGCTGTTCAGCCTGCACATCCAGGGGATGTTCATCTGCTTCGTGCTGGCGGCGAGCCTGCTGGTCCCCTTCCTCACCCAGATCAACCGCAATCTGCGCGCCCGCGACGCCTATCTGGCGGAACTGCGCCAGCGCTCGATGGAAGAGGCGCATATCGTCCGCATGGGGCTGCTGGCGTCGGGGGCAGCGCATGAGCTGGGGACGCCGCTCGCCACCCTGTCGGTGATCCTCAATGACTGGCGCCGCATGCCGGCGCTGAAATCCGATCCCGATCTGGCGGATGAGATGGCGGAGATGCAGAACCAGATCGACCGCTGCAAGGCGATCGTGTCGGGTATCTTGCTGTCGTCCGGCGAGGCGCGCGGCGAGGGCACGGTGCGCACCACGGTGAAGGGGTTCCTCGACGGTCTGGTGGAGGACTGGCTGTCCAGCCGCTCGCCAGGCCGCTTCGACTATGACAATGCCGTCGGCCCGCAGGAGCGGATGATCGCCGACCTCGCCCTGAAACAGGTGCTGTTCAACGTGCTGGACAATGCGCTGGAGGCCTCCCCCGACTGGATCGGCGTCGCGGCGCTGCGGCAGGGCGACAATCTGGTGGTGGCGGTCAATGATTGCGGCCCCGGATTCGACCCCACCATCCTGGAGGAGTTGGGCAAGCCCTACCGCTCCACCAAGAAGCGGCCGGGCAGCGGGCTTGGCCTGTTCCTGGTGATGAATGTGCTGCGCAAGCTGGGCGGGACGGTTTCGGCCAAGAACCGGGCTGCCGGCGGCGCCACCGTGACGCTGACCCTGCCGCTGTCCGCCCTGTCCCCGGGAGGCTCCGATGGAGACGACTGAACTGGAGATCCCCGAGTTCGAGGGGGGCGACCGCACCCTGCTGATTGTCGAGGACGATGCGTCCTTCGCCCGCGCGCTGCGCCGGTCCTTCGAACGCCGCGGCTACGAGGTCCATGCATGCGCCGGGCTGGAGGAGATGCGGGAGATCCTGGAGACTTTGGATCCCGACTATGCCGTGGTCGACCTGAAGCTCGCCACCGGGTCGGGCCTGGAATGCGTGAAGGAGCTGCACGAGGCGGACGAGGAAACCCGCATCGTCGTGCTGACCGGCTTCGCCAGCATCGCCACCGCGGTGGAGGCGATCAAGCTGGGCGCCTGCCACTATTTGGCGAAACCGTCCAACACCGACGATATCGAGGCGGCCTTCGAGCGCACCGAGGGCGACACCTCCATCGCGCCGACCGTCCGCACCACCTCGATCAAGAATCTGGAGTGGGAGCGCATCCACGAAACGCTGGTGGAGACGAACTTCAACATTTCCGAGACCGCGCGGCGGCTCGGCATGCACCGGCGCACTCTGGCGCGCAAGCTGGAGAAGAAGCGGGTGCCGTGAGGGGGGCTCGTGGGGCAATCGAAATTGGCGGCAATCGCCCTCTCCCGCCCCGGGAGAGGGAGGGGACCCGCGCCGAAGGCGTGGGGAGGGTGAGGGGTAGGGCAAGAATCCCGAACCGCATAGTTCCTTGGGTTACCCCTCACCCTTCCCATGCTCCGCATGGGCCCCTTCCCTCTCCCGGGACGGGAGAGGGAGTTATGCCCCTGCCCCTTTACGAGAACTCCCGCACCGTGTGCAGGTGGTTGAGCGGGCCGTGGCCGTGGCCCAGGCCGGGGGCGGTCAGGATCGCCGTCTCGACATAGCGCCGCGCGCGGGCCACCGCGGCGCGGGTGCTCAAGCCCTGGGCCAGACCGGCGGCGATGGCCGAGGACAGGGTGCAGCCGGTGCCGTGGGTGTGGGGGGTGTGGACGCGGCGGCCTTCGAACACCGTCTCGCCCTCTTCGGTCAGCAGCAGGTCGTAGAGGGTGTCGTCCTCCAGATGGCCGCCCTTCAGCAGAACCGATTTCGGGCCGAAGCTCAGCATCAGTTCGGCGGCACGGCGCATGTCGTCCAGATCACGGATCGGCAGGTCGGTCAGCGCCTCGGCCTCCGGCAGGTTGGGCGTCACCACCTCGGCCAGCGGCAGCAGGCGCTTGCGCAGGGTCAGAACGGCATCGGGGTCGAGCAGATGGTGGCCGCTCTTGGCGATCATCACCGGATCGAGGACCAGCGGCACGTTGACCGCGCGCTCCTCATACTCCGCGGCCACCGCCTCGATGACAGGAGCGTTGGCGAGCATGCCGATCTTCACCGCGTCGGCGCCGATATCCTCGAGCACCAGCTTCATCTGCAGGGCGACGAAGGCGGGATCGACCGGCACCACGCCATAGACGCCGGTGGTGTTCTGCGCCGTCAACGCGGCGATGGCGGTCATGGCATAGGCGCCGAGCGCGCTGACCGCCTTGATGTCGGCCTGGATGCCGGCCCCGCCGCCGGAATCGGACCCGGCGACGATCAGGACGCGGCCATTGACGGTGTTGCCGGTCACAGTGCTGGCGCTCATTGCGCGGCCTCCAGGCTGCGGGCGGCGCTGGCCTGGATGGCGTCGGCGATGTCGGCGACCACGCTGTGGACCAGCGTCTCGTCGTCGCCCTCCGCCATCACGCGGATGACCGGTTCGGTGCCCGATTTGCGGATCAGGATGCGGCCGCCGGACGCCAGACGGGCCTCGCCATCCTTGATCGCCTGCTGGACGACGGCATCCTCAAGCGGCTTGGTCCCGGCGGAGAAGCGGACGTTGGTCAGCTTCTGCGGCACCGGATCGAAGACGCGGCAGACCTCGCTGGCCGCGCGGCCATCGGCCTGGATCAGCACCGCCAGCACCTGCAACGCCGCGATCAGCCCGTCGCCGGTGGTGGAATAGTCGGACAGCACGACATGGCCCGACTGCTCGCCGCCGACGTTATAGCCGCGCTCGCGCATCAGCTCGACGACATAGCGGTCGCCGACGGGGGTGCGGGCCAGATGCAGGCCGAGGCCGCCGAGATGGCGCTCCATGCCCAGGTTGGACATGACCGTGGCGACGACGCCGCCGCCGCGCAGGGTCTGCGACCGCGCCCAGGAGGTGGCGATCAGGCTCATCAGCTGGTCGCCGTCGATCGGGCGGCCGGCTTCGTCGACCATGATGAGGCGGTCGGCGTCACCGTCCAGCGCGATGCCGAGATGGGCGCCGTGGGCGACCACCTGTTCCTGCAGCGCCTGGGTGGCGGTGGCGCCGCAGCCCTTGTTGATGTTGGTGCCGTCGGGGCTGACGCCGACCGGGATCACGTCGGCCCCCAGCTCGTACAGCACCTTGGGCGCGACCTTGTAGGCGGCGCCGTTGGCGCAATCGACGACGATCTTCAGCCCGTCCAGCCGCAGGCCGCGCGGGAAGGTGTTCTTCACATATTCGATGTAGCGGCCGGTGGCGTCGTCCAGGCGGCTGGCGCGGCCGAGATCGGCAGGGCCGGCGAGGTCGGGGCCGAAGGGCTGGGCCATGCGCCGCTCGATCGCCGCCTCGACCTCGTCCGACAGCTTGTAGCCGTCGGGGCCGAACAGCTTGATGCCGTTGTCCTGATAGGGGTTGTGCGAGGCGGAGATCACCACGCCCATGTCGGCACGGAGCGAGCGGGTCAGCATGGCGACCGCCGGGGTCGGCAGCGGACCAACCAGCACCACGTCCATCCCCATGGAGATGAAGCCGGCGGTCAGCGCCGGTTCCAGCAGATAGCCGGACAGCCGGGTGTCCTTGCCGATCACCACCCGGTGGCGGTGGTCGCCGCGGCGGAACTGCAGGGCGGTCGCCATCGCCACGCGCAGGGCCGTTTCGGCGGTCATCGGGTCGATGTTGGCGGTGCCACGGATGCCGTCGGTGCCGAACAGGTGTCGCGTCATGAAAACCTCGTGCAGAGACCGTCTCCAGCCCCGGATGTCGGATCGCGCGGCGGAAAGCGCAAGCGAAGGATGTTTCTTCGCGCGGCAGCCGGGCTGGGTCAAGCCTCCTTCGGCGGCTGCGCGAAAGGGTTACAAAGGTGGATCAGCGCGGATGCAGCCCCTCCCACAGGGCTCTGGCCTGCGCCGTTTCGGCCACATCATGGACGCGCAGGATCTGGGCGCCCTGGTTCAGCGTCTCCAGTCCGGCGGCGAGCGAGCCCGCCAGCCGCTCCTTTGGCGGCTCCCCGCGCGACAGGCGGCCGATGAAGCCCTTGCGCGACAGCCCGATCAGCACCGTGCAGCCCAGCGCATGGTACAGCGAGGTGTGACGCAGGATTTCCATATTGTGCTCCGTCGACTTGCCGAAGCCGATGCCGGGATCGACGGCGATGCGCTCCGCCGGCACGCCGGCCGCGACGCAGCGGGCGACCCGTTCCTCCAGCCAGTCGAACACGTCGAGCGCGGCGTCGCGGTAGGTCGGGTTGGCCTGCATGGTGCCGGGATCGCCCTGCATGTGCATGACGACGACCGGAGTGCCGGTGCGGGCGACCACCGGCAGCGCATCGGGATCGGACAGCCCGGCGATGTCGTTGACGATGCGGGCACCGGCCGCGGCGGCGCTCTCCATCACGCTGGCGTGGCGGGTGTCGACCGAGACGGTCGCCCCCTTCGCGGCGAAATGGCGGATGACCGGCAGGACGCGCCGCTCCTCCTCCCCCGGCGGGACCGGGGCGGCGCCGGGGCGGGTGGATTCGCCGCCGATGTCCAGGATGTCGGCGCCGGCGGCCAGCATCGCCTCGCCATGGGCGATGGCGGAACCGGGGTCGAAGAAGTCGCCGCCGTCGGAGAAGCTGTCCGGCGTGACGTTGACGATGCCCATGATGAGCGGCCGGTCAGGCGCCAGCCCGGCAAAGGGCGCACGGGCACGGGTCAGGGCGCCGAGCTGGCGGTCCAGCGCCTCCGCCACCGAGCGGGAGCGCTCCCAGCCCCAGGCCATGATCTCCGACAGCGGCGCGAAGGCGCGGTCGATGCGGGAGGCCCCGTGGTGCAGGCCATCGCGTACGATCAGTTCGGCGGTGGAGAAGGCGAAGCGCCCGCCGGCCAGCGGCACCGCCGCCCCCTTGGCCCAGGCGGCGATGGGCATCAGGCCGACCGGACGGAGGTAGACCCTCACCCCCTCCTCTCCCGCCCAGGGACAGAAGCCGGCGAGCGACCCGGCAGCCGATTTGGGGGCGGCTTTGGCGGCGGGCTTTGCGGAGAGCGGCGGCATCGGGGGTCCCCTTCACGTCACGGGCTGGCGATACCGTTCCTGGCACGCGACCGGCGGGATGGCAAGGGTGCCATCGCGGACGGCCCCCTCCCCCGTTCCAGGACCGGGAGGAGATCACAGATGGCGCATGTGGGTGGTTTCCCACCGGTTCGGCTGAGGAAGATAGGAGTTCTCCCCGACATCTTTTAATTACATCTTAAGAACCGATTACCACAGTCAAGCGTGGCAACTTTACATCCAGGTTCTTGCGATAATGGGTATCGAGAGCAACATTTGCACCAAGCTATGTAATTTTAAATCTGCAACCGCCTTGGTTGTTGACTGCAATATATTGTCCAGCGATTTAATGGAAAGAACCCTTACTGGTCTTAAACTGAAAAACATCTATCGCTCATTCTCCACCGAAGACGCTCTATCGCTTCTTTCGGAGAAGGAGATCGACATTGTCATCATAAACGCAGATACGATTCGTGAGAAAGCGCTTCAATTTCTGGATATCGTCAGATTCCGCCAGACAAAAGACCCACTTCTAGAAGCGAAGATAAAGCATACCTCTATAATCCCATTCGTGATCACCAGCTCCGCAGTGACGCCGAAAATGGCGGAGAAAGCTGCGGATGCAGGAATATGCGCGTTGGTTTCGATGCCGTTCAGGCCGATTGATTTTATGAACAGAATCAAAAGTCTGCTTTATGTGCACTGTAACGACAACTGCTTCAATATGACAAACCCGTCGCCCGAGGACACCGAATTCCTGGAGGAACCCGGCAGCCTCCGCTGACGTAAGGCCAGAAGCTCCCTGCCCTTTCCTGTGGGAGAGAAAGCGATTTCGCCCATTTCTCACCCCCGCCGGGCCAGCCCGCCCTTCAGCTTCAGCACATAGGTGATGACCTCCGCCACCGCCTGATAGTGCTGGAGCGGGATCGTCGCATCCACCTCCGCCGTGGCGTGGAGGGCGCGGGCGAGCGGCGGGTTCTCGACGATGGGGATGTCGTGCTCCTGGGCCAGCGCGCGGATGCGTAGCGCGATCAGGTCGGCGCCCTTGGCGAGGCAGATCGGGGCGGCGGTGCGGCCGCGTTCGTACTCCAACGCCACGGCGAAATGGGTGGGGTTGGTGATGACCACGGTGGCGCGCGGGACGTTCGCCATCATCCGCTTCTTGGAGCGCGAGCGGCGGATGTCGCGCAGGCGGGCCTTGGCGTTGGGGTCGCCCTCGATCTGCTTGTATTCGTCCTTGATCTCCTGGTGGCTCATGCGCAGGCGGCGGCGCCATTCCAGGCGGTTCCACAGCACGTCCACCGCCGCCATCAGGACGGTCGCCAGCAGCACCGCCAGCAGCAGCCGCAAGGTCACGTCCCGCAGCAGCACGGGCAATCCGGCGACGTCCATGCCCACAGTATCCTCCGTCCATGCGATGTAGGGCGCCAGCGCGTGCCAGGCGGCAGCGCTGATGATGGCGAGCTTGACCAGGCTCTTGGCGAATTCGACCAGCGCCGGGCGGCCGGCGATCCGCTTCCAGCCCGACGCCGGCGACAGGTGCGACCATTTCGGCTGGATGCGGTCGGATGCCACGACGAACGGCCCCTGCCCCAGCGCCGACACCACCACCCCGCCAAGCAGGATGCCCAGCACCGGCAGCAGGGCCACGGCGACGCCGCCGATCAGCCAATAGAGGCTGTGGATGACGTCGATGGCGCTGCCGTCGATGCGGATGTCGTCGGGGTTCTCGATCAGCGGCAGAAGCAGGGCCGACAGGTTCGCGGCGACACCGGGCACCGCCATCAGCACGATCATCCAGGCGGCAACCATCGCCGACAGCAGGCCGACATCGCGGGCGCGGGGGACGTCGCCCTTCTCCGCCGCCTCGCGCAGGCGTTTTTCTGTCGGTTCCTCGGTTTTCTGTTCGTCGTCCTGCTCCGCCATGCGTCAGGACCCCGACAGCCAGCCGCCGAGCGCCGCGACGAAGGCGGTCAGCATGGCGCCGGCGGTCGCCATGAACAGGCCCATGCCGACCATCAGCACGCCGGGGGTGGCGACGAAATAGACGGGCATCGCCGGCATCACCCGGTTGACCAGCCCGAGCGCCACATTCACCACCAGCCCATAGAGGATGAAGGGTGCCGCCAGCCCGACGCCCAACCGGAAGGTGGTCGCCAGCAGTTCGGCGAAGCGCTGGGCGACCATGCCTAAATCGGGGAACACCCCCGCCGGCCAGGAGCCGTAGGAGCGCGCCAGCGCGCCGATCATCAGGTAATGCACATCCGATGCGAACAGCAGAGCCAGCCCGCCGATCAGCAGAACGCCGGACAGCACCGACCCGCCCTCGAACCCCGCCGCCTCCATGGAGAAGGGGTTGCTGAGACCGACGACCTGCGCCACCAGCGCGCCGGTGGTCTGCAGGGCCGCCATGAACAGCCGGGCGCCGAGGCCGAGATAGGCGCCGACCAGCGTTTCCCCCGCCAGCGCGCGCAGCATCTCCACCGGCTGGTCCGGCATGCGCTCGGGCAGGCCGTCCACCCCCGGCAGCAGCACCAGCGTGATGATGATCGCCAGCGCCGCCCGCACCCGCATCGGCACCGCCGCCTCGCCGAAGCCCGGCAACAGGCCGATGGCTGCCGCGACGCGGGCCAGCACGATGAAGCCGCGGTAGATCTCCAGGGTCAGGAACTGGCTGAGGTCGACCATCCGGCTAGACCTGATCGACGGTCTTGAGCGATGCCTTGCGGTGAAGCTCGGCATGGCTCAGCACAGGGGTCATCGGGCTGACCCGCTCCAGAAGGGAACGGACGAAGGGGCGCACCTCCGCCCCCACCAGCAGGGCCGGCCAGATTTGCGAGGTGGCGTGCTTCTGGATTTTCAGGCGCACGGCGGTCAGGAACTCCTGCACCTGGCTGGGCGGCATGACGAAGCGGCGGTCGTCGCCCTCCACAACGATGTGGTCGAGCAGGGCCTGCTCCCAGCGCGGGCTGAGCGCGATGACCGAAACGAAGCCGTCGGGACCGGCCAGACCCTGGTGGATCTGCTGGCCCAGCCGCATGCGCACATGTTCGGTGATCAGCGTGATGTGGCGGGTCCAGCCGACCGCCTCCGCCACCGCCTCGACGATAGCGGGCAGGTTGCGGATCGATACCCGTTCCGACAGCAGCTGTTGTAGGACGCGCTGAAGGACGACCAGCGAGATCTGGCTCGGCACCATGTCGTTGATCAGCTTCTGGTACTCGCGCCCCAGCCCGTCGATCAGCTTTTGCAGGGCGGCGAACGTCAGCAGGGTGGAGAGGTTGTCCTTGATGACTTCGGTCAGGTGGGTGGTGATGACGCTTTCCGGGTCGACGACGGTATAGCCTTTCGCCACCGCCTCCTCATGGCGGGCCGGGTCGATCCATTTGGCTTGCAGGCCGAAGGTCGGCTCGCGCGTCGCGTCGCCGGCGATGTCGGGCACGGCGCCGCCGGTGGGATCGATGGCGAGCAGGTGCTTGGGGCGCACCTCCCCCTTCGCCGCCTCCACCCCCATGATGCTGATGACGTAGCTCTTGGGCGGCAGGAAGCTGGAATCCTTGATGCGGACCGACGGCAGGACGAAGCCGAACTCGGTGGCGAAGCGCTTGCGCAGGGTCTTCACCTTGGTGGTCAGTGGGCCGTTCTTGTTGAGGATCAGCGGGACGAGGTGGTTGCCGACCTCCACCTTCACCTCGTCGACCTTCAGCATGTCCTCCACCGCTTCTTCCGGGGCGGCGGGGGGCGCCTTGCGGCTTTCCTCCAGCTTGGCGAGCGCCGCGGCGCGGGCCTTGCGGCGCGGGGCGTACCAGCCGAGCGCGGCGAAGGCGGCGCCGATGGCGAGGAAGGGCGCCATCGGCAGGCCGGGCGTCAGCGCCAGCGCCACCAACAGTCCGGCCGCCACCAGCAGCGCCTTCGGGTAGGCGCCGAGCTGATCGATCACCGCCTTTTCCGCCGAGCCGATGTTGCCGCCCTTGGTCACCAGCAGGCCGGCGGCGAGCGACACCACCAGGGCCGGGATCTGCGTCGCCAGCCCGTCGCCCACCGTCAGGGTGGTGTAGGCGGATGCGGCAGCGTCGAAGCTCATCCCCTTCTGGACGATGCCGATCGCCATGCCGCCGAGAACATTGATGACGGTGATGACCAGACCGGCCACCGCGTCGCCGCGCACGAATTTCGACGCGCCGTCCATCGCGCCGTAGAAGGTGCTTTCGTCCTCCAGCTCCTTGCGGCGGCGGCGCGCCTCGGCCTCGTCGATCATGCCGGCGGAGAGGTCGGCGTCGATCGCCATCTGCTTGCCGGGAATGGCGTCGAGGGTGAAGCGAGCGCCGACCTCGGCAATGCGGGTGGCGCCCTTGGTGATGACGACGAAGTTGATGACGACCAGGATGCAGAAGATCACCACGCCGATGACGAAGTTGCCGCCCATCACGAACTGGCTGAAGCCCTGGATGACGTGGCCGGCGGCGCCGTGGCCGTGATGCCCCTCGCTGAGGATCAGCCGGGTCGAGGCGATGTTCAGCGCCAGCCGCAGCATCGTCACCACCAGCAGAACGGTGGGGAAGGAGGAGAAATCCAGCGGGCGCGGGATCCACAGGGACACCATCAGCACCAGCACCGCGACCGAGAAGGACAGAGCCAGCCCGAGATCGAGGAACCAGGACGGCACCGGCAGGAACAGCACCGCCAGCACCAGCAGGATGCCGACCGCGAACAGCACGTCGCGGTTCGCCAGCCCGATGTCACCGAGCAGGCCGAACCGGCTGCGGACGTGATCCGTGAGGGTCATGGGGGTCCGGATGGGTTCGAGGGAGGGACGATTGTCCGGCAACGATAGGCGGGTGCGGTAAAACCGGGATTTAAACGGCTCCCTTGGCCCGTCATTGCGCCGGCAGCAGCGGCCGGGCCGGGCCGTCGGCGAACAGGCCGGACAGGAAGCTGAGACGGCCGCGTTCGGCCGCGGTCCAGGTCGGAGCGGCGCCGCCGGGGCCGGCGGCCAGCGTCTCCAGATAGCCAAGTGCGCCGGCGACCCAGCGCAGATTGCCGGTCACCCGCTGGCGATAGGCCTCGCCACGCTCGGACTGGGCGGAGTGGTAGCGGGCGATGGCGGTCTCAAGCGAGCCGTGGTCGCGCCGCAGCGCCGACAGGAAGGACGCGGCGTAGCGGGCGTTGGCGACCGGGTCGAAGGCGGTGGCGAGGTCGGGGAAGGCGTCGGGGTGCCAGCGCAGGTTCACCTGCAGACAGCCGACGTCGATGGACTGCACGCCGCGCGCCTGGGTCTCGCGCACGAAGGCGATGGCGGCGTCGCGGGTCGGGAAATAGTGGGAGCGGCCCTCGGTGTTGACGGTCCAGGGCCAGGCGGTGAACAGCCGATCCTCCGTCCTCCGGCCGGATTCGGTGAAGCCCATCGCCAGCAGCAGATGGTCGGAAATGCCGGCCGCCTTCTCCGCGTCGAGGATGGCGGCGATGCATTGCGCTTCCGGCGGCAGAGCTTTGGCAGATGTTTGGGGGGCGGGCTGGGACGGCGGTTGCGGCGGGGCGTAGAGCGCGGTGCTCCACACGCCGATCTGCGAGGGGTTGGCCGGCGGCGCCGCCG
>NZ_LGQY01000099.1:0-17589 GCF_003116065.1 Azospirillum sp. TSO5
AGGTGTCGATGTTGAGGTACAAGCCGCTGAGCGGCCGCAGCCTCCGCGCTCGGACTCTGTCCGCGCAGAAGGTCGAGGCCAGAGTCGGCAGCAAGGTCCTTAACAGAATGACCAGCCTCCGGCATGCCGGTCTCCCGTAAGGTCTAGCGCACTACAAATCGACTTGCAAATGAGAATCAATCTCATTATGCAAGAAGGCGTGACACGATCTTCCGAACGCGCATTCCCCGAACACGATCACCTCTTCCGTGCCCTGACCTGAAGGAGCTTCGGCATGAACTGGGACAGCCCGGACACGCGATTTCACGTCGTGGTGAATGACGAGGAATAGTACTCGATCTGGCCCGACCATAAGCCGGTTCCTGCCGGTTGGCGCACGGTCGGTGTCAGCGGCCCCAAGGAGGACTGCCTCGCCCACATCGAGCGGGTGTGGACCGACATGCGTCCGCTCAGCCTGCGCCGCGCCTTGGGCGATGCGGCCTGACCTGCCGTGCCCGATCCCGTATTCCCGATGAGGGAGATGTGCCCATGACCGCGACCATCCACCCTGCACCGGATCCGCACCGACCGCCTGGACGAGCATGCCGCCGCCATGGGCGCGCGGCTGACCGGCCATCTGCGGGCAATTCAGGCCGACCATCCCTGCCTGAGCGACGTGCGGGGACCGGGCCTGATGATCGGCGTCGAGATCGTGGATGAGCGCCGGCCGTCTCTGCGGCTGGGTGCCCGGCCGATGGCGAGCTTGCCCGGTCGCTGCAGCGCCGCTGCCTGGAACAGGGTTTGATCCTGGAGCTGGGTGGGCGCCATGGCGCCGTGTTGCGGTTCCTACCACCGCTGATCCTCAGCGCCGCAGAGATCGACGAGATCTCCGCCCGCTTCCGGACTGCCCTGCGGGCCGCTCTGGCCGACCGGGCGGCGGGCGCGGCCTCCACCAGCCTCGCGGCGGAATAAGCGGGCCGATAGATGCTAGTAACTCTTAATCTCATTGAAGACGCGGCGCTGCTGTCGCTGGCGCAGGAGCGCTTGTGGCTGCTCCACCGCCTGGACCCGGCGGATGCCACCTACAATCTGACGCGCGTCTTCCGTCTGGAGGGCGCCCTGGATGCGGCGGCCCTGGAGCGGGCGCTGGAGGAACTGGCCTGGAGGCACGCCATCCTGCGGACGAGGTTCGATGAGCGGGACAGGGCGCCGCAGCAGGTGGTGCTGTCCCGTCCGACCCTGCGGTTGACGCGGGAGGCCTTCCAGCCCGGCGAGGCTGCGCTGGCGGAGCGGATCCGCGAGGAGACGCGGAGGCCATTCGACCTCTCCGCCGGCCCGCCGGCCCGCCGATCCGCGCAACGCTGCTGTCGCTGGCCGGCGGAGGGTCGGTGCTGCTGCTGGCGATGCACCACATCCTGTCGGACGGTCCGTCAAACCCAAACCTGGCGCGCGACCTGATGACCGCCTATGTCGCCGCCCTGGCGGATCCGGAAGCCGACCCGACCGCGCTGCTTCACCCGCTGGCCCTGCAATATGCCGATCATGCGCGGGCACAGCGCGACGAGGCGGCGCAGGGGCGCATCGAACGGGCGGTCGAGCGAGCCGTCGAGCGGCTCGGCACCGGCATCCCGACCCTGGAACCGCAGACCGACTGGTCGCGCCCGAGCGTTCGCGGCAGCGCCGGGGCGCGGGTCGAGTTCTCCTTGCCGGATGAGACGGTTTCCGCCCTGCGCGCTCTCGCGCGGGCGGAAGCCTGCACGCCCTTCATTCCGCTTCTGGCGGCATGGCAGTCCCTGCTCGGCCGCTGGTCCGGGCAGGATGATTTCGCAGTCGGCGTGCCGGACGCCGGACGGAACGACGAGGAACTGGAGCCGCTGGTCGGCTTCTTTGTCGAGACCCAGGTCTTCCGGGTTCGCCTGACGCCCGGCCTGACCGGCCGCACCCAGTGCCGGCGGTTGCGCGGCGAGGCGCTGGCGGCGCTGAGTGACGGCGCCGCCCCCATCGAACGCTTGCTGGAGCGGCTCGATCCGGTGCGGGACGGCAGCCGGACGCCGCTGTTCCAGACCCTGCTGAACCTGCGGATGGAGGCGCCCGCTACTTTGCGGTTGCCGGGGCTGACCGTGACGCCGCTCCCGGTGGCGGAGACCGCCGCCAAGCTGGCTCTGACGCTCGACGTGGCGGTGGGGGAGGCGGGGGCGATCTGCGCGATCGACTATGCCACCGACTTGTTCGATGCCGCGACAGCCGAGTGTTTGGCAGCCGGCTTCCGCGCCTTGCTGGCCGACCTGCCGCTGATGGCGCCGGTGGCGCGAGCGGAGGAGCTGACGCGCTGGAACGACACCGCCGTGGCGCTGGATCCGGCGGCGGACCTCGTGGCGATGGTGGAACGCACCGCCGCCGACCTGCCGGACTGCGTCGCCCTAGTTTGCGGCGAAGCCGCGCTGACCTACCGAGCCTTGAACGCACGGGCCAACCGGCTCGCCCGCTGGCTAGCCGCCCGCGGGGTCGGTGCCGACAGTCTGGTGGCGGTGGCGCTGCCGCGCGGGGTCGATCTGCCGGTCGCGCTGCTGGCGATCCAGAAGGCGGGCGGCGCCTATCTGCCGCTCGACCTCGACCAGCCGGCGGCGCGCAATGCCCACATCCTGGCCCATGCCCGGCCGGTGCTGGTGATCGACGCGCCGCTGGCGGAGTTCGCCGCCGGATACGAGGAGTTGGCGGACGCCAATCCCGGCCGCCCGGTGCATCGGCGCCAGCTCGCCTACACGCTCTACACCTCGGGATCGACTGGCGTGCCGAAGGGCGTGCAGATCGACCGGCAAGCCTTCGCCAGCTTCCTCTACGCCTTGCAGGCGCAGATCGGCCTCGCCGCCGATGACCGGCTGCTGGCGGTGGCGACGCTGGGCTTCGACATTGTCGGGCTGGAGCTGTTCCTGCCGCTGGTCGCCGGTGCCCGCGTCATCCTCGCCACGCGCGAGCAGGCCCACGATCCGCAAGCCCTCGCCGGGCTGATCGAACGCCACGGCATCACCGTCCTGCAGGTGACGCTGGCGACTTGGCGCATGCTGCTGGACGTCACCGAACAGTCGTGGCCGGGCCTGCGCGCGGTGTGCGGCGGCGAGGCGCTGGGCGCCGGGCTGGCCCGTGGCCTGCTGGAGCGCGGCGTGCGGCTGCTGAACGTCTATGGCCCGACCGAAACAACCGTCTGGTCCGCCGCCTGGCCGGTGGAGCGGGCCGGGGAGGGCGACGGCACGGTTCCCATCGGCCATGCCGTCGCCAACAACCGCCTTCACATCCTGGACCGCCGACTGGAACCGGTACCAAGCGGCGTCGCCGGTGACCTGTGGATCGGCGGGCTGGAGCTGGCGCGCGGCTATGGCGGACAACCAGGCCTGACCGCGGCCTGCTTCCTGCCGAACCCGTTCCCCGAGGACGGCGCACCCGGTGCCGGTTCCGGCAGCCGCATCTATCGCACCGGCGACCGCGCCCGGCGGCGCACCGATGGCGCCATAGAATTCCTGGGCCGCCGCGACCATCAGATGAAGATCCGCGGCTTCCGCATCGAGGCGGCGGAGGTGAAAGCGGCGCTCGACAGCCTCCCGCAGGTGCGCCACTCCGTCGTCGCCGCCCATATGCCGACCGCCGGTGATGCGCTGCTCTGCGCCTATCTGGTGACGACCGACGGGACGGAGCTGCCCGACCTGCACGCCCATCTCGCCGCCCGCCTGCCGACCGTCCCCGGCTGCACCGCCGGCCTGTATCTGCAGGGCTGCTGCGAGGCGACGCACGGCCTCAGCGACACCCTGCTCTCGATCCTGCCGATCCGTGCGCAGGAAATCGCCACGGCCCTGACGGCGGACGCCGAGCGGGGCCGCGGCCAACAAATCCGCAAAACGACATCAGCACAGTGACGAATGGGGGACTTTGAGAATGAAGACCATTGGGCAGCCCCGACGCCGTCGGGGAATTAACAGGGGGCGCGTCCGCCTGCTGGGGTCGGTCGCGGCGGCAGCCCTGCTGCTGCCGGCCGTCGCACTGGCTCAGACTGCGATCCGGAATGCGGCGCAAAACACCGGCAATGCCTCGTTGGAGACGATGACGCTGCCGACGATCGACGTCAGTGCCGACCGCCAGCGCGACGCCAACCCGCCGACCACCGTCGGCTCCAAGCTGCCGTCGGCGCCGCGCGAGGTGCCGCAGACCGTCATCACGGTGCCGCGTGAACGCATCGAGGAACAGAAGCTCATCACGCTGGAAGACGCCATGCGGCAGACGCCCGGCGTCACGGTGGAGCCGATCGACGGCAACCGCCTGAACTTCTATTCGCGCGGCTTCGAGATCACCAACCTGCAGTTCGACGGCGTGCCGACGACGCTGGACGACCGCATCTTCGCCTCGCCCGATCTGGCGATGTATGAGCGGGTCGAGGTGCTGAAGGGACCGGCCGGCCTGCTGAACGGCATGGGCGGGCCGGGCGGCGCCGTCAATCTGGTTCGCAAGACCCCGAAGAAGACGCTGGAAGGCTATGGCGAACTGACCGCCGGCTCCTACGCCAACTATCGCGGCGAAGGGGACATCACCGGTTCGCTGAACGAGTCCGGTAGCCTGCGCGGGCGCTTCGTCGGCGCCTATCAGGACCGCAACGCCTTCCAGGACTGGACGGAGCAGCGCCGTGGGCTGGCCTATGGCAGCATCGCCGCCGACCTGACGCCCGACACCACCCTGACGGCTGGCGCCTGGTACCAGCGCATGAGCTACCAGGGCGCCTGGAACCTGCCGGCCTATGCGTCGGTGGTGGGTGGGCGGCCGCAACTGCGCCTGCTCGACGTCGACCGCTCGACCTCGCTGGGCGAGAAGTGGAACGAGGACGTCTTCACCACCAAGGGCGGCTTCGCCGACCTTGAGCACAAATTCGACAATGGCTGGGCGGTGAAGCTGGCCACCCATTACATCGACAACGAGATGGACCGGAAGATGGCGTATGCCTATTCGCCGGTCACGCCGGGGGTGAACCGGACGACGCTGTTCGCCCAGAAGGTCCGCTACGACCAGGAGCAAATGGGCGCCGACCTGTCGGCCACCGGCAATTTCGGGCTGTTCGGCCTGACCCATGAGGCGGCCGTCGGCGCCAATTACGAGCGGACGACCTTCCGCCACCGCGCCGCCAATCCGGTCGGCAACTGGTCGGTGACGCAGAACATCTTCTCGCCCGACGCCTCGGCGGCAGAGCCGGCTTGGCGCGACTGGCAGAAGGACACCAAGACCACCACCGACAGCTGGGGCACCTACGGCGTTCTGCGCCTGAAGCTGGCCGAGCCGCTGAAGCTGATCGTCGGCGGGCGGATGAACTGGTGGCAGACCAAGGTCGATGCCGACGCCCTGGCCGGCACCCCGGAAAGCAGCGCGTCCGTCCGCGGCAAGGTCACGCCCTATGCCGGCCTCGTCTACGACGTCAACTCCACTTACGCCCTCTACACCAGCGTCTCGCAGGTGTACGAGCCGCAATCCTACGTCGATGCGTCTGGCAAGGTGCTGGAGCCGCTGAAGGGGCGGCAGTATGAGGCCGGCATCAAGGCCGATTACTTCGGGGGCCGCCTGCACGCCACCGCCTCCGTCTTCCACATCGAGGAGGAGAACCGGCCGCAGTCCGACCCGCGCTTCCCCAACCAGTCGATCTACGTCTCCGGCGGCAAGGCGCAGAGCCGCGGCTTCGAGCTGGATGTCTCCGGCGAGATCCTGCCGGGTTGGGACATCTATGCCGGCTACACCTTCACCCGTGCCAAGAGCCTGGACAGCAGCGCCAACGCGGCGAGCGCCTTCACCGCCATCGCGCCGATGCATCAGGTGAAGCTGTGGACCAACTATCGCCTGCCGGAGAGCATCGACGACCGGCTGAGCGTCGGCGGCGGCGTCACCGCCCAAAGCTCCATGTACAACGAGTTCCCGTCGCTGGGCGGCGCTCGCCTGACCCAGGGCGGCTATGCGACGGTGGACGCCCGCGTCGCCTATGATGTGACGGAGAAGGTGACGGCGGCGGTCAACGTCAAAAACCTGTTCGACCGCACCTATTACCAGCGCGTCGGCACGCCGCAGTCCGGCAACATCTACGGCGAGCCGCGCACGGTGCTGCTGACCCTGCGGGCGAAGCTGTGACGGAGGCGAAGGCCCTGCGGCAGCGGACCGTTGCCGGCAATGGTCCAAAGCGGAGGCCATCGCGCCTCCGCACCGCCGCGCGGGTGACGGCGGCGGTCTTCGGGGCCTACGGCTTCGCCTGGGGCATCGCCGCCTTCGGGGCGGAATTGGGGACTGTGGCCGGTATGGCCCCGGCGGAAGCGGTGACCGCCGCCAGCCTGCTCGCCCTGCTGGTCCTGCCGGCGGTGTCGCTGTGGGCCTTCGCGGTGCCGCGAGCCGGTGTCGGCTGGGCAGTGCTGGGCGGCGGTGCGGTCGTGATGATCGCCGCGTCGCGGCTTGTCGGAATCACGACGCCATGACGGCGGGAAAGCGCAAGCTGATCAGCCCGGCGCTGCGCGCCGCGATGCTGTGGCCGCACACCTGGGCGGGAGTGACGCTCGGCGGGCTGCTGATGCTGGTCTTCTTCATGGGCTCGCTGGCGGTCTTTGCCTCCGAGATCGACCGCTGGATGATGCCGGACACCCGGATCGGCGCGGTGGAGGCGCCGGAGGCGGCGGTTTCGTTGGACCGGACGGTGGTGCCGCTGATGGAGCGGCTCGCCGCCGGACGGACTGTCCGCGACTGGTATGTGCAGCTGCCGGACGAACGGCGCCCGGTGATGGCCTTGCGGGTGCGCACCGAAAACGGCACTGCCGGCGGCATGGCGACCGCCGGCGGCACGCTGCTGCCGCCGGTGGGAACGCTGGGCGCCAGCTCCTTCTTCTATCCGCTCCATTACAGCCTGCATCTGCGGGCGGGCTTCGTCGGCTATTGGATCGTGTCCTTCGCGTCGGTGGCGATGCTGGCCGGGCTGATCTCCGGCGTCATCATCCACGCACGGATCTTCAAGGATTTCTTCACCTTCCGCAGCTGGGGCCAACTTCGCCGCTCGCTGCTCGACCTGCACAACCTGACTGGGGTGCTGGTGCTGCCCTTCCATCTGATGATCACCTTCACCGGGATCGTCATCATCCTGCCGATCGTGCTGCCGGCCGGCGTCCAGGCGCTCTATGGCGGGTACGTGCAGCGCTTCTACGACGACGCGCTCGGCAACTACAGCCGGCCGCGCACCGGCATCCCGGCGGCGGCGGCACCGCTCGACCCGATGGTGGCCGAGGCCAGACGCCTATGGGGCGGGGGCGAGGCGGCGGTGGTCTTCGTCTACAATGCGGGTGATGCCGCATCGGTGGTCCGCATCAACCGCGACACCGGCGACCGCATCAGCCTGGATGTCCAGCCGGTCTTCTTCGACGGCGTGACCGGCGCGCTGCTGAAGTACCAGCGGCCGGGACCGATGGTGGCGGCGCACCGGGTGATGTCCGGACTGCACTTCGCCGCCTTCGAGCATTGGCCGCTGCGCTGGCTCTATTTCCTGTTCGGCTTGACCGGCTGCGTGCTGATCGGCACCGGCATGCTGCACTGGATGGAGAAGCGGCGCGTCGTCCATGGCCTGCCCGGCGTGGGCTGGCGCAGCGTCGCCGCGCTGACCTGCGGCACCACCACCGGGCTGCTGATCGCCACGCTGGCGATGATGGCGGCCAACCGCCTGCTGCCGTCCGGGGCGCCGTCACGCGAGCTGGTGGAGGTCGGCGTCTTCTTCCTGAGCTGGATCGCCGGCGCCGTTCACGCCGCGATCCGCACCAAACTCGATCCGCCCTGGAGCAGCCAGTGCGCCGCCGTCGCCCTGCTGGCCGCGGCCTGCGTGCTGTTGAACTGGATCACCACCGGGGACCATCCCGTCCGGGCAACTGCGGCCGGCGACTGGGCGGTGGTCGGCGTCGACGCCGTGCTGGCGCTGACGGCGGCCGGTGCCTGGCGCGTCTCCAAGTGTCTGGCCCGGCGTACGCGGCCAGAACTGTCCACCCTGTCGAAGCTGACCGATCATGCCTGATGTCCTGTCCTTCCCCGCGATCTTCGGGCTCTGCTACCTCGCCTTCGGGGCGCTCGCCCTGACGGTGGAGCGGCATTGGCGCGATCTGGTCGATTCCGGGCGAGCTCTGCCGCGGCGGACGGTCCATCGCCTGCGCTGTGCCGCGGCGCTGTGCATGGCGGCGGCCTTGTCTGCCGCGGTGCACCGGGACGGCGCCGGCTTCGGCATCCTGCTCTGGGTGCTGGCGCTGACCGCGGCTGCGCTCGCCGTCAGCGTCACGGTCACATGGCTGTGCAGGCCGGCGCGCGGCCGGACGCGGTGACGCTTCGGACGAGGCCGGCGACCCTGTCCGGGTCGATCACCAGATCCTCCCCGCTGCGGGTCACGCCGAAGGTGGCGATGTGCAGGGTGCCGCTGGCGCCGATCAGGTCGAGCGTCTCCTTGACATAATGGCCGGATCAGGTCAGTGCCAAGGCCAGCCTTGGCGGAGCGGGAGCAGGGGATGATTCGGTCATACCCGCACGCCCGGCAGAAGTTCCGTCTCCGGGTTGCGCAGCAGGCCGCAGCCGGGATTCGCGCGGCCGGCAAGTGCCTCTTCCATCAGGCTGTGGTTGTCGCGATGGATGCACCAGCTCTCGCCGGAGAAGCGCGCGCGCCAGTGCGGAAAGGCCGCGTCGACCAGCCCGTCGCGCGCCAGCGACGCCGCATCGGTCGCCGCGCAGGGGCAGGGTCCCGACTTGACCAGCACCAGCGCCGCCGCATCCAGCTCCACCGCCAACCAAGCCGCGAGACTGTCGGAGGTGACCTCCCAGCTTTCGGCGATCTCCGGCCGGTCCAGCACCATGGCGGACGGCAGCCACACCGCCGGCATCCGTGCCCGGATCAGCGACCGCAGCCGCTCGTGCGTCGCCGCCGTCTGCAGGGTCGGGCAGATGCCGTGCAGCATCAGCCCGAACTGCTCCATCGCCAGCAGGGCCATGCGATGGGCGAGGCGGTCGTCGAAGCGCCAATTGTCCTGGGCGTCACGGACGGCATCGGCGAACGGGCCGCCACCCGGCACGATGACCAGAGGGTGGAGATGGCCGGGACGGGCGATCAGGTCCAACCAGGTTCCCAGCCGGTGCCAGTCCGACAGGCTGCCGCCGATCTTGATCACCCAGGGCCGCGCCGCGGTGTCTGGCGATCCGTCTTCTGGCGATGCGTTGGCCGTCATCGGATCAGCTCCGCCGGTCGGCCAAGTGGTTGGCCATGACCATCAGGCGATGTGACGCCGGCAGGGACGATCCCGGCATCTGGTCGCGCGTCCGCTCCAGCCGGATGCCGGGAACCGCGACCCCGTCGTAAATGTCCAGCTTCGCCACCGACACGCGGGCCGACTGCACCTGTTCGTGGGCCAGACACATGCGGGCGATCTTCTCCGCCAGCATCTCGACCAGATTGGTGTGCTCGTCCATCAGGATCCGTTTCAACCCGGACAGCAGATCGTCATAGGACAGCACGTCGCCGATATCGTCGGAGAACTGGGCTTCGTCCTGGCGAACCTGCAGCAGAAGATCGATGCGCACCCGCTGAGGCGCACCACGCTCGTAATCGAAGACGCCGATCCGGCAAGGCAGGACGACATTCTCCAAGAACAGCTCATAGAGGCCGGCCGGGATGGAGGACAGTCGGGCGTCGGCCGTGGCCGCGCCGCGCGCGCATTGGGCGGAAAGGATCGTTTCGAGCATCGGTGCCGTCCTCCTGGCAGTTGTCCGGCGGGGCCTGGCGCGGATCGGATGTCTGGCAGGCCGTTTTGTACCTTATCGGCGACCGGAGGAGGGCATGTGTTCGAATGCGACACCGAATTGAGGATTCCCGCCGCCGCCCGCCTGATTTCCCGGAGTTGAGCGTGCTCCGTACCTGCCGCATCAGGTCAAGCCGGCGAACTCGTGCGCGGCGGCAAGCGGGCTGTGCCGATGGCTCTGGCGGTCGCTTCGCGGTGCGATGCCGAAATGATCGCGGTAGCATTTGCTGAAATGGGTGGCGGAAATGAAGCCGCAGCTGATCGACACCTCCATCACCGACATGCGGGTCTGGCACAGCAGCTGCCGCGCCCGCTTCATCCGGAGGCCGAGATAGTATTTCGCCGGCGAGCAGTTCATGTATTTGCGGAACAGCCGCTCCAGATTCCGGCGGGACTGGCCCAGCTCCGCGGCGAGCGTCAGCAGGTCCAGCGGTTCCTCGATGTTGGCCTGCATCACCGCCACGGCGGCGTTGAGATCTTCGTGATCCAGCACCGGATTGGCATGCAGTTCTTCCTGCTGGCGGATGCTGCCGGCCCGGATCTTGGTGTGGAGAAGCTGTTCGGCGATGTCCATCGCCAGCTTCTCGCCATGCCGGGCGGCGATCAGGTGCAGCATCATGTCGGTGGCGGCGGTGCCGCCCGCGCAGGTGAAGCGGTTGCGATCGATGGTGAACAGCTCCCCCGTCGCCTCGATCTCCGGGAAGGTCTCGGCGAAGCCGGCCATGTTCTCCCAATGGATGGTGCAGCGGTAGCCGTTCAGCAGGCCGGCCCGGGCCAGGATGTGGCTGGCCGTGCACAGGGCGCCGAAGGCGATCCCCTGGGCGGCCGACCGCCGCATCCACGAGAACACCGCCCGATCCTCGTACCAGTGGCCTCCGATGCCGCTGCACACCATCACGGTGGACAGCTGAGGGGCGTCGGCGATGGCGTGGTCAACGCAGATCCGGATGCCGTTGCTGGCCCGCTCGACACCGCCGGTCGGAGAGAGCAGCACCCAGCGATACAGTTCCTTGCCGCTGATGTGGTTGGCAAGGCGGAGAGGCTCCACCGCCGCGGTGAAGGCGATCATGGAGAAATCGGGAACCAGGAGAAAACCGATCGTGTCGACCTTGGAACCGCCGGACTGCTGTTCAATGCACTTCATTGTCCCGTGCCCCTCTTCCGCTTTCCTGTTCGTATCGTGGGTCGCGAATGGTCGGCGAACACGCTGTTTACCCGTGGCCTTGTTTGCTTCGGCGGCCACGTTCGGACGGGCGTGGGATCAATCCCTTTCCGCGCCATCGAACTTTTATGACAAGCAGCCTACGCAGGTTGCGGCCCGGTGACATTGAACAAAGCGGACATAATTCTTGAAGAAGCACGACGTTGATCGAGTCAGGATTGTTTTTAGTGCCAATCATCCGTATGTGCGAACGATAATATCATCCGGCGAGGTAATCCTGCATGTCCCAAACGGATGATCCTGGATGAACTTCGGACCCGGTCCTTATCAAAAGGCACCGTCAAGTTGGCGTTGGACGGGTTGTCGGCGCGGGCGAAGTCGACCTTGGCGCATAAATCGGCGGAAGATTGGCTGCGGCAGGATAGCGGGGTAGGAAAGCGGCCCTGCTGAAGCCGAGCACCCGCTACCGCGTCGAGAACTGGACTGCCTGCGATGCGGCGCTACGCCGGCGCTCCTTGGGCGAGGTGGCGATGATGCGCTACAAGCACCTGATCGGGCGCAGCCTCCGGGCTCGAAGTCTGTCCACGCAAAAGGTCGAGACCGCCCTAGGTTGCAAGGTGATGAACATTATGACCAGCTTGGGCATGCCGGCCACCCGCAAGGTCGTTTGATTATCGCTGGTCGCCGGTGGACTCCGCCCTCACGCGGATTTGCGCGCCAAGGTCGGCGCGTGCGCGTGTCCCCGCCGTGATCGGGTAAAGCTTGAATTCCAGGGCGAATCTGTCCAAGTTCGGGGAACCATGACCCTGCCTTACCGCCATATCCGTAACCTCCTGCGTGCAGGCCGCGTTCACGCGGGCTCGCTCGCCCCGGATCTGGTCGCCTGAGGCAAGGCCCCGGACCGTCCGGGGCCAACCTAATCTCCGAATTCATGAGATCCGCCCGACCCGCGTCTATGCGGCCGTCGGGTTACCACGTGCAACCACTGCATGACCGATGAGGCGCCCACCGGGAGGCGCCGCCGGGCGGTCGGTGCATGTGCTTGCCGAGAAAAACAAAGGAAGACCTCGATGCGCCCCGTAGACCAGTTTCCGCCCATCGTGATGACCGCCACTGACCATGACCGCCTCTCGACCCTGGTCGAGGCTGTCTCCGATAAGCAGCCCGATGTCTACGAGTACCTCACGGCCGAACTGGATCGGGCTGCGGTGATCAACGGCAACGAGATCGCGCTGGCGGTGGTCACGATGGGCGCCCGCGTAACGTTCCGGGACGAGGTCAGCGGACAGGAGCGGACCGTCACCCTGGTGTATCCGCATGACGCCGACCTCGCGGCCGGTCGTGTGTCGGTGCTGACTCCTATTGGCGCAGCTCTCATCGGTGTCGCGGAAGGGCAGTCGATCGCATGGTACACACGTGCCGGCGAGATGAAGACCCTCACCATCCTGGCCGTCGAGCGTCCCACCGAGGACCAGGGCGCCGTCGCCGCCTGATCCATGGCCTGAAGAGCGACGGTATCGCCGCGGGTTTGGGAAACGGGTTTGACCGGCCCCGAACCCGCGGATGGTTCAACGCGACGATGTCACCGGCGCCTCAGTGATGTGGTTCAAACGCCCCTAGCTGTTTGGTCCCGGCATTTGATGGTGCATCCTACCTGCAGGAACGGATGGATGCGCTGTGGGCCAAGTACTCCATGGGAGCGCGACGACGACAGAGGCGATCCGTCGAGCGATACAACATAGTCAAAAGAGCCTGAGGGTTCTGGCCAAACGCTACGGGATCAACCCGAAGACGGTTGCCAAGTGGAGAGCGCGGCCCACGGTAACCGACGAGAAGACCGGTCCCAAGGCACCTCGTTCGACGGTGCTGTCGGTGGAAGACGAGGCAGTCATCGTCGCCTTCCGGCGCTATACCCTGCTGCCGCTCAATGACTGCCTCTATGCCCTGCAGCCTGCAATGTTCGTCGCCATTGATCGAATGTCGAAGTTCGCCTTTGTCGAACTGCATGAGACGGCGACGACAGCGACCTCCAGGGACTTCCTGCTATGCCTGATCGCCGCCGTTCCGTACAAGATTCACACGGTGCTCACCGACAACGGCATCCAGTTCACCACACCGGGCGGCGGATCGGCCGTCCCGCTGATCAAGGAAGCTATCGCCAAGGGCGAGGCCTGGTTGATCGACAGATCGGCCAGCGGCTGGCCCATCACCAATCATCCCACTTCATACGGACCGGTCCGCCCACGCCCCGCTGGTGGCGATCCGCCGTGCCGCCGTCTCGATCAGCTGGTATTTCACACTGCTGACGGTGGCTTCCCGGAACCAGTTGATCAGGTCGCCCCAGGGATCGACGATCTTGGCGAGGCCGGAGACGAACGCGACGACCGCACCGACGTCGATGTCTCCCCGCACCACGTACCAGCCGCCGATGCCAAGAATCACGGCGACGCCGAGGTGGTGCAGCAGGTTCATCAGGAAGTTCATCCCGAACTTCAGCGTGTAGATGCCCATATTCAGCGCGAAAACGGTGTCGATGCGCTTGAGCTGGTCCCGGCTGTCGGCCACCGTGCTTCCGGTGCTGCCGATCATGTTGCTGCTGATCTGGCGCAGCGTCCTGATGCGCATCGCCGCCCGCCGGTTGATCGCCCGCTGGATCAGCGGAACGATGATCATCTGCGGCAGGAAAACCAGCGCGCTGACCAACGCGAATTCCAGCCGCAGATGGGCGATGTAGACGAGCACGCTGACCAGGATGCCGGTCTGTAGCAAGGGTTCTGACACGCTGATGCCGACAAAGTTGCCGATCGGTTCCGCTTCCGACAGGACCAGCGCGATTTCCACGCCCTCCTCTTCCTGTGAATCGTGCCGGCGCGGAACGCAGCGGGCCAAGCCGAGGATGGTCATGCGCAGATGCCGCACCGCCCTTTCGCTGACCCAGCCACGGTAGAGGTTCAGGATGAACTTGAGCACACCTTCGAGGAGCGCGATGCCGAAATAGGCGACCGACAGCCAGACGATCGCGGACAGCGATCTCGACGAGATGGCATCATTGACGATGCGCCGCTGGATCTCGAGCGGCCAGATGCTCAAAAGGAAGACCATGATGGAAAGGACCGCCAGCCCGACTTGATGCTTGCCGCTGTGGCGCCAGACATAGCCGCCGACCGACGCCGGCAGCGGCCCGGTGCCTTGTTCGCGCAGCGCAACTCCGGCGGCTGCCCGTTCTTCCATCATGCCGGCGCGCCTGACGCCGCCCGCCGCGAGTGCCACCGGCCGGCCGTGGCAGCGCTGTCGAGACCGTTCTTCATGTCGCCCGTTCCCCTGTACGTTGCACCGCCACGCATCACTCGTAGCGCAGCGCTTCGATCGGCTGGAGGCGGGACGCCTTGCGGGCCGGGTAGAAGCCGAAGAAGACCCCGATCACGGCCGCAAAGCCGACCGCCAGAAGGATCGCCGGCATGCTCAATTCCGTCTGCCAGTGCGCCCAATGTCCGATGGTGAAGGAGGCGGCGGCACCGACGGCGATCCCGATCAGCCCGCCGGTCAGCGACAGCGTCAATGCTTCGATCAGGAACTGGCCCAGGATGTCGCGGCTGCGCGCTCCGACGGCAAGGCGCAGTCCGATCTCCCTGGTCCGCTCGGTCACGCTGACCAGCATGATGTTCATGATGCCGATTCCGCCCACCACCAGCGACACCGAGGCCACCGCCGCCAGCAGCAGCGTCAGCACGCGCGACGATGCCTCCTGTGCCTGGGCGACCTCCGACAGGTTGCGGATCCAGAAATCATCGTCCTGTGCGGGCTGAAGACGGTGGCGCTGCCTCAGGAGGTCGTGGATCTGCGTCCCGGCGGCATGCATGTCGGCACCCTCGCGCATCTTGACCAGGATGGCGCCCACCGCCCGCCGGCTCACCTCGCTGCCGCCCAGCACGCGGTTGCGCGCCGTGCTCAGCGGCATGACGACTGTGTCGTCCTGATCCTGCCCCTGCATGCTTTGGCCCTTGCGATCCAGCACGCCGACCACGGTGAACGGCACCTTCTTGATGCGGATCAGTTGGCCGACCGGATCCGCGCTGCCGAACAGGGTGGACGCCACCGTCTGGCCGAGCACCGCCACCTTGGCCGCGCGGTCCTCTTCCGCTTGTTCGAAGGGCCTGCCCTGAGCGACGCCCCAATCCCGTGCCGCCAGAAAGTCGGTGGTGGTGCCGAAGATCACGGTGGACCAGTTGAGGTTGCCGTAGATGATCTGGGCCGTGCCGCGCACCCCCGGCGCCGCGACCAGAATCTCGGGGATTTCCCGCTGCAGGGCCTGGGCGTCGTCCTCGCTCAGCGTCATCTGGGTGCCGAAGCCCAGACGCACGCCGCCGGAGGTGATCGCGCCGGACACCACGATGATGAGGTTGGAGCCGAGGCTGTCGATCTGTTGGGCGATGCGCGCTTCCGCTCCGGCGCCGACCGCGATCATGGTGATGACCGACGCCACCCCGATGATGATCCCCAGCATGGTCAGCATGCTGCGCATGAGGTTGAGGCGCAATGCCGCGAACGCGATGCGGATGGACGACAGGGGGTTCATGCCGCGGCTCCCGGCTGCTGCAAGCCCGCCAGCACCTCGGACGCCACGCGGGGTGCGACGACCGGCCGGTCGTCGATCAGCCGGCCATCGCGAAAGCTCAGCGTGCGCCGGGCGAAGGCTGCGATGTCCGGCTCGTGGGTCACCAGCACGACCGTGATGCCGCGCGCATTGAAGCCCTGGAACAGCGCCATGACCTCGATGCTGGTGCGCGAGTCGAGTGCGCCGGTCGGTTCGTCGGCCAGGATCAGCAGCGGGTCGTTGACCAGCGCACGGGCGATGGCGACGCGCTGCTGCTGGCCGCCCGACAATTGCGAGGGATGATGCCATGCCCGCCCGGCAAGGCCGACCTCAGTCAGGCGGGCGAGGGCGCGGCGGCGGCGCTCCTGGGCGGATAGGCCGGCGTAGACGAGCGGCAGCTCCACATTTTCGACCGCCGGCGTGCGCGGCAGCAGGTTGAAGCCCTGGAACACGAAGCCTACCAGACGGTTGCGCACCCCCGCCAGTTCATCGGGAGCAAGGTGCGACACATCGCGCCCGTCGAGGCGGTAGAGGCCGGCGCTGGGGCTGTCGAGGCAGCCGAGCAGGTTCATGAAGGTGGACTTGCCCGATCCCGACGGCCCCATGACGGCCACGAACTCGCCGGCGGCGATGCGCACCGACACGTCGTTCAGGGCGAGCAGGGGCACGTCCCCCAGTCGATACTCCTTGCTCAGGTGTTCGGTCTCGATCAGCCAGTTGCCCATGGTCGGGCTCCCCGGTGGAAGGCGCAGATGTCAGAAACGGGGTCCGCCGCCCATGGACGGCATGGTGCCGGTGGCGGCAGCCGGGGCGGTTTCGCTAAGGATGACCCGTTCGCCGGCAGACAGCTTGCCCTCGACGACCTCCACCACGGTCCCGTCGGAGGTGCCGAGACGAAGAAGGCGACGTTCCGGCTGGCCGGACGAGCCGAGCACCCAGACATCGCCCGCTTGTGGGGATGGCGGCGCATCCGGCGGGGGGGCCTTGGCCGGGCGATAGCGCAGAGCGGCGTTGGGGACCAGCAGCGCGTCGTCGCGATGCTCGACGACGATGCGGACGTTGGCGGTCAGGCCGGGCAGGAGCGCCAGATCGGGATTGGGCGCCGAGATGACCACGTCGTAGGTGACGACATTCTGTACGACCTGGGGTGCTTTGCGGATCTGGAGCACCGTGCCGGCAAAGGCGCGGCCGGGGTAGGCATCCACGGTGAAATGCACCTCCTGGCCGACCCGCACCGTCCCGACATCCGCCTCGTCCACGGATGCGTCCACCTGCATGGCCGCCAGATCCTGGGCGATGGTGAAGAGCACCGGCGCCTGCAGGCTGGCTGCAACGGTCTGGCCGCGATCAACGTTGCGCTGGATGACGGTGCCGTCCACCGGCGCGACGATGCGCGTATGTTCCAGATTGATGCGCGCGCCCTGATAGGCCGCCTCCTTCTGCTGCACCAGGGCCGTCGCAGCCGCGAGGTTGGCCTGGGCGAGACTTAGCTGGGCCTCGGTGGACCGGATCGTGGCCTGTTGGCTGACCTCCTGTGCGCTCAGCGCCTCGACATCGGCCTGGGCGGCGTCGCTGGCGGACTTGGCGCTGTCACGGTCCGAAGCGGACGCATTTCCCCGCTCGAAAAGCCGTTGGGTGCGGTCGAAACTGGTCCTGGCGTTGAACAGGAGCGCCTGCGATCTGCGCAGCTGGGCCTGGACGTTGGTCAGGGTCGCGCGCGCCGCCTCCAGGTCGGCGGCTGCGCGGGCGACGGTGGCCTGCTGGGTCTGGATGCCGGCCCGGGCGACGGCGAGATCGCCTGCCGCCTGTGCCACCTGTGTTTCGAACAGCGCGGGATCGATGCGGGCGATGAGCTGGCCGGTCTTCACCTCCGTGTTGAAGTCGGCGACCAATTCGCTGATTTGTCCCGACACCTGCGATCCGACCTGCACCGTAACGACCGGATTGACGGTGCCGGACGCGGTGATCGATGCGGTGACCGCGCCGCGCGTCACCGGTCCGGTCCGATAGGCGGGAGCGGCGGTCTGGGGGGC
>NZ_LGQY01000182.1:0-17429 GCF_003116065.1 Azospirillum sp. TSO5
GGGGTAGCAGCCCGCCGCTCCCACGGTTCAAGATAAGTCCGGAGCCGATTGCCCGCAAGGGTATGCGGGCCTCACCTTCCCGAAAAATTGCACAAAGCTACGCCACGCTCTCGCGCAGAAGCGTATCCTTACTTGCCCGCGCGGCGGCGCTCGATGGCGTCCCACAGCAGGGCTTCCAGCTGCACGCCGTCCAGCCGGTTGATCTCCTGGATACCGGTGGGGGAGGTGACGTTGATTTCGGTCATGTAGTCGCCGATCACGTCGATGCCGACGAAGACCAGACCCTTCTCGCGCAGAACCGGACCGATGGCGGCGCACATCTCGCGCTCGCGTGCCGTCAGCTCGGTCTTTTGGGCGCTGCCGCCGGCATGGAAGTTGGCGCGGGCCTCGCCCTCCAGCGGCATGCGGCTGACCGCGCCCACCGGTTCGCCGTCGACCAGGATGATGCGCTTGTCGCCCTGGCGGATTTCCGGCAGGTACTTCTGCACGATCACCGGCTCGCGGTAGAGCTGGGTGAACAGCTCCAGCAGCGAGCCGAGATTCTCGTCATCGGGCTTCAGGTGGAAGACGCCGGCGCCGCCGTTGCCGAACAGCGGCTTGACGATGATGTCCTTATGCTCCGCCCGGAAGTCGAGGATCGCCTGCTTGTCGCTGGTGATCAGCGTCGGCGGCATCAGGTCGGGGAATTTGGTGATGAACAGCTTTTCCGGCGCGTTGCGCACCTCGGCCGGATCGTTGACCACCAGCACCTTGGGCTGCACATGCTCCAGCAGATGGGTGGAGGTGATGTAGGCCATGTCGAAGGGCGGGTCCTGCCGCAGCAGGATGACGTCCATCGTCGACAGGTCGGTCATCACCGGTTCGCCCAGCGTGTAATGGGCGCCGCGCTGGCGCACCACCGTCATCTCGCGCACGCGGGCGGTCAGGCGGTTGCCGGTCAGGATCAGGTCGCGCGGATGGTAGTGGTACAGGCGATGGCCGCGCTTCTGCGCCTCCAGCGCCATCATGAAGCTGGAATCGGTGTCGATGTTGATCGACTCGATGGGGTCCATCTGGAAGGCGACGGCGAGGCTCATGACGGGTCTCCGGACCTCTGCAACGGGGGTCAGTTCAGGCGGTTCTTCAACTGCTGGATCAGCGAGGCGGTCTGGTGCCGGTGGTGGTCGTCGCCGGTCAGCGCCATGAAGGTCTCCAGCGCGGTGATGGCGTCCTTCAGGTTGCCGGCATGGGCCTCCAGAAGGCCGGTCTCGCGCCACAGCGACGGCTCGTGCGGGGCGAACAGGCGCATCGCCTCCAGCACCTCCAGCGCCTTCGGCACCTCGTGCGCCGACAGGTGGCGCAGCTTGATGTTGTTTTGCAGGCGCAGCAGCACGTCGCGGTTCGACACCGGCTGGTAATGGCCGGGCTCCAGCTCGGCGGCGCTGCCGGCGGTGGCCTTCAGCAGGTCGCGCAGGTCGACGACGCTTCGGGTCTGGCCCTCGTTGAAGGGGTCGATGATGGCGCGCGCCCCGTCCTTCTCGATGCGGACCAGGAAATGGCCGGGGAAGTTCAGCCCGACCATCGGCCAGCCCTGCGAGCGGGCAGCGTGCATATAGAGGATGCCCAGCGCCACCGGCAGGCCGCGCCGGCGGTCGATCACCCGCAGCAGGTTGGCGTTCTGCAGGTCGTCGTAGGTGTCGTGGTCGCCGGAATAGCCGTGGCGCCCGCCGATCACCGCATGCAGATGCGCGATGCGCGTCTCCAGCCTGTCGGTGTCTGGATCCTGCGCCGAGACGCGGGCGGCCAGATCCTCGACGATGGCGCGGATATGGGCGCGGTAGGGGGCGAGGTCGGCGTTCGGCAGCTCCAGCGCGCCCAGCGCCAGGGCGGCTTCGGCCAGATCGATCTCGTCGTCCGGCTGGTCGCCGATGCGGCGCAGGATTTCGCGGGCTTCCGCGCGGTTGCTCAAGACTGTCGCCCTCTCATGTCGCCCCTCACAGTCTCCAGGCATCGACCAGATGACGGGGCCAGGCCCAAGGGGTAACCAGCATCACGTCGAAGCGCAAGACATAGCCGGCATAGCGCGGGTTGGCGCCCAGGAAGGCATGGGCGGCGCGGGCCAGCCGACCGCGCTGGCGGGCGTTCAGCGCCTCGTTGGCGGTGTCCCAGTCGCCACGTGCCTTCACCTCGACGATGGCGATGGTCTTGCCGCGCTTCGCCACGATGTCGATCTCGCCCATCGGCGTGCGCAGGCGGCTGGCCAGGATGCGGTAGCCGCGCAGCCGCAGCGACAGGCGGCACAGCGCCTCCGCCCGGCGGCCCAGGCTTTCGGCACGCAGGCGCCGCGCATCCAGGTCGGTCATTTCGCCTTCTCCTCGCGCTGCAGCTCCAGCGCGCGGGCATAGACGGTGCGCTTGTGCTGACCGGTGCGGGCGGCGACGTCGGCGGCGGCGTCACGCACCGACAGGCGGGTCAGAGCCTCGCGCAGCAGGGCGTCGACGTCGGCCTCGCCCGGCGTCGCCTCCTCTCCCGGCGGGCCGATGACCAGCACGACCTCGCCGCGCGGCGGGCCGGCCTCGGCATAATGGGCGGCAAGGTCCGGCAGGGTGCCGCGCCGTACCTCCTCGTACAGCTTGGTCAGCTCGCGGGCGACGGCGGCCTCGCGCGGGCCCAGGATGTCGGCAAGGTCGGCCAGCGACTCCGGCAGGCGCTGCGGCGATTCGAAGAAGACCAGCGTGGCGGGCACGCCCTTCAACTCGCCGGCGGTGGCGCGGCGCGCGCTGCTCTTGTTCGGCAGGAAGCCGGCGAACAGGAAGCGGTCGGTCGGCAGGCCGGACAGCACCAGCGCCACCAGCGGGGCGGAGGCGCCGGGCAGGGTGGTCACCGCCACGCCTTCCGCCACGCATTTCCGCACCAGCTTGTAGCCGGGGTCGGAGACCAGCGGCGTGCCGGCGTCGGTGACCAGCGCGATGGCCTCGCCCTTTTTCATGCGTTCGATCAGGACCGGACGCATCTTTGCGGCGTTGTGTTCGTGGTAGGAGACGAAGGGGGTGTGGATGCCGTGGATGCCCATCAGCTTGGCGGTGACGCGCGTGTCCTCGCAGGCGATGGCGTCGGCCCGCTTCAGCGTGTCGAGCGCGCGCAACGTGATGTCCGCGGCGTTTCCGATGGGGGTAGCGACGACATGGAGTCCGCCCGCGAGTTTACTTGGCGCGGCGAGGGGGCTACCTTGAGCGCCACTTTCGGCCGGCTCGTTGGGGGGCATGCCTTGGGCCTCGCCTTCGGTATCGGCGGCCGTTTCAGCAGATGTGGAGATGATTGGTGGCACGCTTGGCAACAGCTTTCTCACAGGGTCTGAAACGTCACGGCGTGGCAGCCTTGCTGGTCGCCGGCCTGTTGTCGGCCTGTTCGACTGTAAGCGCGCCGCCGCGGGTGGCACAAGCGCCGCAACCGGTTCCGGCCCCGGAGGCTCCCCTGCCGGAGACGCAGGTCCCGGTCAAGGTCGCGGTCCTGGTGCCGCTCAGCGGGCAGAGCGCCGCCATCGGTCAGTCCATGCTGGACGCCGCGCAGATGGCGCTGTTCGACATGGCCGGCGACCGGCTGCAGCTGTTGCCGCGCGACACCAAGGGCACGCCGAACGGCGCCGCCGACGCGGCACGTCAGGCGCTGGCCGAGGGCGCCCGCCTCATCATCGGTCCGCTGTTCGCCGCCGACGTCGCCGCGGTGCGGCCCATCGCCCAGAATGCCGGCGTCGACGTGCTGGCCTTCACCAACGACGCCACCCAGGCCGGCAACGGCACCTATGTGATGGGCTTCGTTCCGGCCGATCAGGTCAGCCGCGTCGCCGGCTATGCCCGGTCGCGCGGAGCGACGCGCTTCACCGTGCTGGCGCCGCGCTCCCCCTACGGCGACGCGGTGGTCAATGCCATGCAGGCCATCGCGCCGCGGCTCGGCGCCATGACCACGCAGGTGGAGCGCTATGACCCGGCGGTCACCGACCTGTCGGTCCCGGCCAAGCAGGTGGCGCAGGAAACCCCGCAGCCGCAGGCGGTGATGCTGGCCGAAGGCGGGCAGCGCGCCCAGGGCATCGCCCAGGCGCTGGCCGCCAACGGCGTGCAGCCGCAGCAGGTCAAACTGCTGGGGACCGGCCTGTGGGACGACAGCTCGCAGGGGGCGCTGGGGCAGGAGCCGGCGCTGGTCGGCGCGCTCTACGCCGCCCCCGCTCCGCAGACCCGCGCCCGCTTCGAGTCGCAGTTCGAGCAGGTCTATGGCCGCAAGCCGCCGCGCATCGCCACGCTGGCCTATGACGCGACTTCGATCGCCGCGGTGCTGACCCGCAGCGGCGGCCCGGTTCCGTTCGACCGCATGGCGATGACCAACCCCAACGGCTTCGAGGGGCTGGACGGCCTGTTCCGCCTGCGGTCCGACGGCATGGTCGAACGTGGGCTGGCGGTGATGGAGATCACCCCGACCGGCGCCCGCGTCGTCGATCCGGCCCCGCCCAGCTTCGAGATGCTGGGGCAGTGACGGATACGAAAAAGCCCTCTCCCCAGCCGGGAGAGGGCTTTTTCATTGCTATCCTTACTTACGCCCGCGCCTTACGCCCGTGCCCGCAGATAGGGGGTCAGGCGCCATTCGGCGAACTTGATCAGGCGGGTGGCGACGAAATTCAGCACCAGATAGATCGCCCCGGCGACGATGAACAGCTCGAAGACCGCGAAGGTCTGGGCGATCATGCGCCGGGCGATGCCGGTGACCTCCATCAGCGTGATGGTGCTGGCGAGCGAGGTCGCCTTGACCATCAGGATCACCTCGTTGCCGTAGGCCGGCAGCATCTGGCGGATCGCCACCGGCAGGACGATGCGGCGGAAGGCCAGCGCGCGCGACATGCCGCAGGCCCGCGCCGCCTCGACCTGTCCCTGCGGCACCGACAGGATGGCGCCGCGCAGCACCTCGCTGGTGTAGGCGCCGGTGTTCAGCGTCAGCGCCAGGATGGCGCACCAGTAGGGCTCGCGGAGGAAGGGCCACAGGAAGCTGTCGCGGATGAACTCGAACTGGCCCAGCCCGTAATAGACCAGGAAGATCTGCACCAGCAGCGGCGTGCCGCGGAAGACGAAGACATAGGCCGCAGCCAGCTTTTCCACCACGCGGTTGCCCGACAGCCGCAGAAGCGCGACGGCGAAGGCCACTAGCGCGCCCAGCGCCAGCGAACCCAGGATCAGCTGCAGCGTCAGCGACAGGCCGCCGAGCATGCGGGGCAGGCTGTCCCACATCAGTTGCCAGTTCATGGCCTCAGGCCCTCCGGACGCCGCGATTGGCGGAGATTTCGGCGCGGTTGAACAGCGCCGTCGAAATGGTGGTCAGCAGCAGATACAGCACGGCGGCGGTGCCGTAGAACAGGAAGGGCTGGCGCGTGGCGCCGGCCGCCAGATGGGTGATGCGCATCAGCTCGGCCAAGGCCGTCACCGACACCAGCGCGGTGTCCTTCAGCGTCAGCTGCCAGACATTGCCGAGGCCGGGCAGGGCGAAGCGCAGCGTCTGCGGCACCAGCACCCGGCGCAGGATCAGCCAGCGGCTCATCCCGCAGGCGCGCGCCGCCTCGATCTGGCCGAAGGGAACGGACTGCACCGCGCCGCGGATCACCTCGGTCGAATAGGCGCCGGAGATCAGCCCGACCGCCAGCACGCCGATGGTGAAGGCGTTCAGGTCGACCCGGCCGTCATAGCCGAAGGCGGCGGCGATGGAGGTGGCGACCCCGCTGCCGCCGAAGAACAGCAGATAGATCACCAGCAGTTCGGGGATGCCGCGGACGATGGTGGTGTAGAAGTCGGCCAGGACGTTCAGCGCCAGGGAGTGGCTGAGCTTGGCCGAGGCGCCGAGCGATCCGACGACGATGCCGAAGGCGAAGGCCGACACGGCGACCGCGACGGTCATCGCGGTGCCCATCAGAAGCTGTCCGCCCCAGCCGTTGGGACCGAAGGAAAGGAGTTCCAGCATTGGCACGCCCGGTAAGGCCCGCCGGGCGCGGCGCGGACGGCCGGCCGTACGGGGTTCAGCGAACGGAGATCACGGAACGACTGGCGCCCGGTTGCCGTGAAGGCCGCCGGGCGCCGTTCCGATCAGACAGGAGAGCCGAAGGCCCGCCTTACTTGGTCCCCTTATTTGGTGGGGGAGATGTCATAGCCGAAATGCTGGGTGCTCAGCTTCTTGACGGTGCCGTCCTTCAGCGCCTCGGCGATCGCCTTGTCGAACATCGCCTTCAGGTCGGCGGTGTCCTTGCGCAGGCCGACGCCCATGCCCTCGCCGATCACGCCGCCGATGAAGTTCGGGCCGACGATGACCATCTTGTCCGGCGTGGCCTTCACCACCGCCTCGACCACCGAACGGTCGCCCAGCATGGCGTCGACGCGGCCGGAGCTGAGATCGATGCCGGCATTGTCGATCTTGTCGTAGGTGCGCATGGTCACCTTCGGCAGATGCTTGTCCATGAAGTCGGCCTGGATGGTCGACACCTGGACGCCGACGGCCTTGCCCTTCAGGGCGTCGGCCAGCTTTTCCAGCACCGGCTTGGCCTTGCCCTGGTCGTTCAGGTCGACGCGGTCGTCGCCGAGCTTCAGCGACTTGGCCAGCGGCGAGTCGGCCATCACGGCGAACACCGACGGCTCGGTGCCGTAGGGAACCGAGAAGTCGATGACCTTCTTGCGCTCGTCGGTGATGGTCATCGCCGACATGATGGCGTCGTACTTGCCCTGCTGCAGGGCCGGGATGATGCCGTCCCAATCCTGGGCGACGAACTCGCAGGTGACCTTCATGCGCTTGCACAGGTCGTTGCCGAGATCGACCTCGAAACCGGTCAGCTTGCCCGAGGTGTCGGTGGCGTTCCACGGAGGATAGGCGCCCTCGCTGGCGATGCGGACCGTCTTCCATTCCTTGGCGTTGGCGGCGCCTGCCGCGGCCACAGCCATCATGGCGCCGAGCGCCAGGGCCGAAACGATCTTCTTCAACGAACACACTCCTCTGTTCGGTTCGCCCGTTCTCTCGCCCCTGCCGGGGCCGGGCTGTTTCTGACGGTCCGGTCCTGCCCTCTGCCTCGTCCCCTCACGCCGCGCCGGACAGATGGCGCGAGAGGAACTGCCGCACCCGGTCCGAGTCGGGGTCGGTCAGCACCTTGTCGGGTGACCCCTCCTCCTCGATCCGCCCCTGGTGCAGGAAAACCACCTTGGACGCCACTTCGCGGGCGAAGCCCATCTCGTGCGTCACCAGGATCATCGTGTTGCCTTCGTCCGCCAGCTGGCGGATGACGCGCAGGACCTCGCCGACCAGCTCGGGGTCGAGCGCCGAGGTCGGTTCGTCGAACAGCATGACCTTGGGCTGCATGGCGAGCGCGCGGGCGATGGCGGCGCGCTGCTGCTGGCCGCCGGAGAGCTGGACCGGATAGGCGTCGGCCTTCGCCAGGATGCCGACCTTGTCCAGCAGCATGCGGGCGCGGTCGATGGCTTCCGCCTTCGGCACGCCCAGCACATGCACCGGCGCCTCGATCACGTTCTGCAGGATGGTCATGTGGGTCCAGAGGTTGAAGCTCTGGAACACCATGCCGAGGCTGGTGCGGATGCGCTCCACCTGACGGGTGTCGGCGGGGACGCTGGCGCCGCCGCGCGTCTTCTTCAGCGCGATGGCCTCGCCGCCGATGACGACCCGCCCGTCGTCCGGGATCTCCAGCATGTTGATGCAGCGCAGCAGCGTGCTCTTGCCCGAGCCCGATGAGCCGATCAGCGTGATGACGTCGCCCTCGCGGGCGGTCAGCGAGACGCCCTTCAGCACCTCCAGCTCGCCGAACCGCTTGTGCAGATCCTCCACGACGACGGCGGCGGGAGCGGACTCGCTGACTGGCGGGTGACGGTGCATGCGCGAAAAACCGGCTGGTTCGGGTGGCGGGGGAAGGCTGCGCCGACGCGGCGGGCCGATGCGGCCGGCCAAGGCTTCGGTATGACCATTGGGGCACAGGCTAGACCGGGGCATGCGCGTTTCGCAACGCAGATTTCACATCAAATGCACGTTAAGCCGCTTGTGTCCGGAAACAGTGCGTTACCACAACAAAAGTACCAGAATCTGTGGCCCCAGGATACGCAGACACATCGCCAGCGGATAGACGGTGGCGTAGGCCAGCGCCGGAGCCTCCGACGCGACCAGCGCGTTGGCGTAGGCCAACCCCGGCGGGTTGGTCTGCGATCCGGCCAGCACGCCGCAGATGGTCAGGAAATTCAGCTTCATCAGCCCGCGCGCGACCAGCCCGGTCAGCAGCAGCGGCACCAGCGTGACCAGCGCGCCCCACATGATCCAGGGCCAGCCGGCGCCGCTGGCCAGCGTGGCGACGAAGCGGTCGCCCGACGAGATGCCCAGCACGGCCAGGAACAGGATGATGCCGATCTCGCGCAGCGCCAGGTTGGCGGCCGGCGGCATGAACCACACCAGCGGCCCGACATGGCCGACGCGGCCCAGGATCAGCGCGACGATCAGCGGCCCGCCGGCAAGGCCGAGGCGCAGCGGCGCCGGCATGCCCGGCAGGAAGATCGGAATGGCGCCGAGCGCCGCGCCCAGCGCGATGCCCAGGAACATCGGGATCATCTCCACCTGCTGCAGCTTGCGGGCGGAGTTGCCGAAGACGCGGCCGACGGCGGCGAGGCTGTCCGGCCGGCCGATCACCGTCAGGATGTCGCCGAACTGCAGCTTCAGCGCCGGGGTCGGCACCAGCTCCACGCCCGACCGGTTGACGCGGCTGACCACCACGTCATGGGCGTCCTGCAGGTTCAGCGCCGCGATCGACTTGCCCAGCACCGTATTGTTGGTGACGACGATGCGCTCCCATTTCAGGTCGGTGCCCTTGGTGGTCAGCGGCCGGTCGAACTCCTGCCCCAGCAGGGTCCGCACCTGCTCCAGCTTCGGCCGCGGCCCGACCACATGCAGCACGTCGCCCAGCTTCAGGCAGGTGTTGTTGTGGGGGACGCACAGCGTGCCGTCGCGCAACAGGCGGGAGGCGACCACGCCATGGTCGCACAGCGCGTCGACGGACCCGAGCGGCCGGCCCTCAAGCTCCGGGTTGCGCACGGTCAGGTCCATGGTCTCCAGCGTCGACACCTCGGCGCGGCGGCACTCCTCGAAGCGGGCGGCCTCGGCCTCCGGGTCGATGCGGAACAGGATGCGGACGGCGGCCATCGCCAGCAGGTTGCCGGCGATGCCGAAGGGGTAGGTGACGGCAAAGGCAAGGCCGGGCAGGGCCATCACCGCCGCATCGGCCCCGACCTCCGTCAGCACCTGCTGGGTGGCGGCCAGCGCCGGGGCATTGGTCACCGCGCCGGAAAACACGCCGAGCGAGGAGCCCAGCGACAGCACCCCCGACGACACCAGCGCCGCGGTCAGCAGGATGCTGGACCCCACCATCAGCAGGGCCAGCCCGTTCAGCGCCAGCCCGCTGCGGCGGAGCGCGGCGAAGAAGCCGGGGCCGACCTGGATGCCGATGGTGTAGACGAACAGGATCAGGCCGAAATCGCGGATGAAGTCCATCATCTCCGGGTTGAAGGCGATGCCCGCCTGCTTGGCGATGTGGCCGCCGGCGATGCCGGAGAACAGAACGCCGCCGATGCCGAGCCCGACCCCGCGGATCTTGATATGGCCGAGCGCCACGCCTGCCGCCGACACGAGACCGAGCATGAGCACCACCCGCGCGATCGGCGGCATGGCCTGGAGAATGTCTGCGAAAGCCGACATGGAGCAACTCGCTTCCTGAACACATTTGGGCAAACCGCCGCTGCGTTCGGTGGGATCCCGGATGACTGCGGCACTCCCCCTTCGATTGGGGACGACGGCGCGACGATGCGGTAGGACCGCGGGCAAAGCGTTGATTCAGAACAAGTGCACGGCCTTTAGCCGTGACAATCCCGGCATCCGGCGCTGCGGTGAACGCATGGGGGTGCAGCGCTGCGGGGTATGCGGCCCGTCATGGGGCGGCGTCCGAATCCTCGAACTCCATCCAAATTTTGCCATTTTCTTCCCATAGACCTTATCTCAAGCAACCGGCCCCGCAGGTCGCGCACCGGCGTTCCCCCTAGCGCCGCCGCAGCGACGAACGAAGCCGTTCCAAAAGGTATCGACCGGCCGGACCCGGCCGGACGCAAGGCCATCGCGAGAACCCCCTCGCGGTGGCCTTTTCTTTTGGGTGGCGTGCTCGTCGGTCCCGTGACGGTAAATATGTCGGGCAAGGTCTGCACGGATTTCACAGATTTAGACACGGATTTTACTATTCTGTGTTTCGGCTTTTTATCACCCAAGTGTCCTGATCCGTGAAATCCGTGGGTAAATCCGTGAAATCCGTGTCAATGTTGTTTCCCGGCCGCGCGGCCTTCCCAACAGGCCGTGTGTCATAGCCCGCGTGGCTTTCCGCTCCGGCTTTCCCGTCCCCCTGTGCTATAGCAGCGCCTCCTTCAACCGGAAGCGCGACCCGTCACCATGCCTGTCTTTGCCGGATCAGAACTGACCTGCCTGCGTGGCGACCGTCTGGTCTTCACCGGGCTGGAGTTCCGCATCGCCCCCGGCGGAGCGCTGGTGCTGCTCGGCCCCAACGGCAGCGGCAAGTCCAGCCTGCTGCGGGTGATGGCCGGGCTGCTGAAGCCGCTGCGCGGGACGTTGGACTGGGACGGGGTGCCGGTTTCCGAGGATCCCGACGGCCACCGGTCGCGGGTGCAGTATGTCGGCCATCTCGATGCGGTGAAGCCGGTGCTGACCGCGGCGGAGAATCTCGCCTTCTGGGCGGCGCTGGCCGGTGCCGCCGACCCGTCCGCCAACGCGCGGGCCGCGCTCGACCGGCTGGGAGTGCCGCACATCGCCGGGGTGCCGGGCCGCTATCTGTCGGCCGGTCAGAAGCGCCGGCTGAACCTCGCGCGGTTGCTGGCGGCACCGGCGACGCTGTGGCTGCTGGACGAGCCGACCGTGGCGCTCGACCGCGCCGCCATCGCCCTGTTCGAGGGACTGATCGCCGAACACCGCGCCCAGGGCGGCATGGTGGTGCTGTCCACCCACACCGACATCGCCACCCCCGGCGGCGAGGAACTGCATCTCGACGAGTTCGCCCCCTACGCCGACGATGAAGAGGCCGGCGACGAGGAATACGAAGAAGAAGGGGCCGCGCCATGAGCCGTTTTCTGCGCCTTGTCGCGCGCGACCTGCGGCTGGCCCTGCGCCAGGGGTCCGACGCCACCATCGCCGTCATGTTCTTCGTGCTGTGCGTGGTGCTGTTCCCCTTCGGCGTCGGGCCGGAGCCGAACATCCTCGCCCGCATCGCCGCCGGCGTGATCTGGGTGGCGGCGCTGCTCGCCTCGCTGCTGTCGCTGGAGCGGCTGTTCCAGACCGATTACGAGGACGGGTCGCTGGAACTGCTCTCGCTCTCTCCCCTGCCGCTGGAGGCTGCGGTGCTGGCGAAGACGCTGGCCCATTGGCTGGTCACCGGCGTGCCGCTGATCGTCGCCGCGCCGCTGCTGGCTGTTCTGCTGAACATGGATGCGCAAGGGTTCGGCGTTCTGGTGCTGACGCTGACCCTGGGCACGCCGATCCTGAGCCTGATCGGCGCCATCGGGGCGGCGTTGACGCTGGGGGCGCGGCGCGGCGGCGTGCTGCTGTCGCTGCTGATCCTGCCGCTCTATATTCCCGTGCTGATCTTCGGCGCCGGCGCCATCGACGCGGCGATCAACGGGCTGACCCCGCGCCCGCACCTGCTGCTTCTCGCCGGCATCCTCGCCGCCGCCCTGCCGCTCGCCCCTTGGGCCGGGGCCGCGGCCCTGAGGCAGGCGGTGGAGTAGGGGGCTAGGATTTCGTCGCCTTCTCCGGCAGCAGCTTCTCGATCGCCTCGCGCACCTTGTCCGACTCGGGGTCGGTCATGGTGGAGAACCAGGACACCAGCTTGCCGTCCGGCCCGATCAGATATTTGTGGAAGTTCCAGCGCGGCTTCGCGAGGAAGCCCAACTCGTCGGCCGCCCAGCGGTAGAAGGGATGGGCGCCGTCGCCCGACACCACCGTCTTGTCGGTCAGCGGGAAATCGACGCGGTAGTTGACCTCGCAGAAATCCTTGATCTGGGTGGCGTTCCCCGGCTCCTGGCCGCCGAAATCGTCCGACGGCACGCCGACCACCACCAGCCCGCGGTCGCGGTAGCGCTGCCACAGCGCCTCCAGCCCCTTGTATTGCGGGGTGAATCCGCACTGCGAGGCGGTGTTGACCACCAGGACCGCCTTGCCCTTGAACTGCGACAGCGGCAGCGGCTTGCCGTCGATGCCCTGGAAGGTGAAGTCGTAAGCGTTGCTTGCGGCGGTGCTGCTCGCGGCCATGGCGCTGGCGGCTCCCATCACGGAAAAGACCGCCGCCATGGCGACGGTGCGAAGTCGGGTTCGGACGGTCATCGGTATGGCTCGGCGGTTGGAGGGGGCGGTTGGAGGGCTTTGCATCCTTACATCTACGATGCCCGATACGAGGTCCGGCGCCTATCGGATCATGATGGGACAGGCCGGTCGCCGGTCCCATCGGGTCTACCCCTTTCGGACGGGTAGCCACGGCGCCCGTCGATCGACAGTTGATAGGTAAGGATGCACGGCGATCGGTCGCCGCCATCCTTGCAACCGTCCTCGTCCACCGATCAGCGCCCGAAAAATGTCCCACCCGGCCGAGCCTCAGCCTGAGCATAAAAATCTATCCCATCGAAATGGGTATGCGGACGCCCGCCCGGCTGCCGCCGCTCCCGTCGCCGATGCAAGCCCCTTCCAGGAGAACAGGCCGATGAACGCCGGAGCCATCATGCAGGACACCCAGTCGCCCCGGACGGCCGTGCGCCGGGTGGCCCGTGCCGCTGCCAAAGTCGTGGTGGCCGTCACGACGGTGCTGGCTTTCGGCGCCGCCTTGTCGACGCCGTCGCTCGCCGACCCGGGCGAGCATGGCCGCGGCCATGCCTGGGGCCACCACAAGAAGAAGCACCATCACGACGACGGCCCGGTCGTCATCTATGGCGCGCCGCCGCCGGTGGTCGTGGTTCCGGCCCCGCCGCCCCCGCCGCGCGTCGTCTATGCGCCTTCCTATGCGCCGCCGCCGGCGGTCATCTATGCCCCGCCGCCCCCGCAACCGGGCGTCAGCGTCCAGATGAACATTCCGCTCCGTTGACGATCCATGCTTTCCAAGCGCTCCGGCGGTCGGTCTCACCCGGCGGCCGGAGCGTTTTGCGTTTCGGCACCGCTTTCCCAAGCTGTGACCATCCTGTGCCCTTCTCGCGCGTCCCGCCCCGTGTCACGGCATGCTCCCCGCAGGCCCTTTGCCTGCCTTCCGCACCGCATCCGTTGAAAAGCCTGGATCGTCAGTCCTTTCGTGACAGGACCCGCCTGCACCGGTAGGATCGCGCGGCCTGTCGCGAAGGCGGTAGGCCGTTCGGGTGATTCACGGAAACTCAACCGATGTCCGGCCATCTGTCGGCTGGGAGCATCTTGCGGCCCGTGGTCGGTATCGGGGAGGGAAAGACCGAATGTTCGTGATGATCGGCTTCGGCATCGTGATCTTCAGCGTGTTCGGTGGCTACATCCTCGGCGGTGGCCACATGGGCGTGCTGTGGATGCCGTTCGAGTTCATGATCATCCTGGGCTCCGGCGCCGGCGCCTTTTTCATCGCAAATCCAAAATCTGTGGTGACCCACACCGGCAAGGAGCTGGGTCACCTGTTCAAAGGACCAAAATACAAGAAAGAGGACTTCCTGGAGGTCCTCACCATGATGTATCAGGTCTTCAAGATCGCGAAGACCAAGGGCCTGCTGGCACTCGAACAACATATCGAGAAACCGGAAGACTCACCGCTCTTCCAGCAATTCCCAAAATTCTATGGCGACCATCATGCCATCGCTTTCCTCTGTACCTATCTCCGTCTGATGTCGCTTGGTGCGGACAATCCGCACGAGTTGGTCGACCTGATGGACGAGGACATCGAGACGATGCACCACGAACACCAGCGCATCGCCGACGCCATCCAGGCGGTGGCCGACGCGGTGCCGGCGCTGGGCATCGTGGCGGCGGTGCTGGGCGTGATTCACACCATGGGCTCGATCACCGAACCGCCGGAAGTGCTGGGCAAGCTGATCGGCGGCGCGCTGGTCGGCACCTTCACCGGCATTCTGGTCGCCTACGGCTTCCTCGCCCCAATCGCCAGCGGCCTGAAGAACATCTATCACGCGGAAGGCAAATATTATCAGGCGATGAAGACCGGATTGATCGCCCATCTCTCTGGCTACGCGCCCGCCATTTCGGTGGAATACGCCCGCAACGTGCTGGAACCGGAATACCGCCCGACCTTCGCCCAGGTGGAAGAGGCGACCTCCGCCCTGCCGCCGGCCTGACCCGTTGTCCTGATCGACCGAGGGTCCCGATGCCGGACATCGACATCGCCTGGAACGAGGGAACGGTCGGCGAGTGGGACGTCCTGTTCGCCCGCGTTCCGCGCTCCACCCTGCTGCAGAGCTTCGCCTATGGCCGCGCCATGGGCCGCACCTATGGCCATGTCCCGCGTCTTGGCGTTATCCGCCGCGACGGCGAACCGGTCGGCCTCGTCCAGACGCTGGACCGCCGCATGCTGAAGGTCTTCCACGACCGCCAATGCTACCGCGGCCCGCTCTGGCTCGACGGCGCGATCCCCGATGCCGCCACGCTGGAAGCGGTGTTCCGCCTGCTGCGCCGCGCCTGTCCGCGATCGCCTCTCAGCCGCGCCAGCCTGTTGCCGGAACTTCCCGCTGGTCCGGAGAACGAGGCGATGCTCGCCCGCTGCGGCTTCCGCAAGATCGGGCCGGGCTACCAGACGGTCTGGTTCGACCTGACCCGCAACGAGGAGGCGATGCGCGCCGGCTTCGCCCGCGACTGGCGGCAGCGCTTGCGCGGGGCGGAGAAGGCCGGCCTCATTCTCGACACCGACTGGAAGGCCGACAATCTGCCCTGGCTGATGAAGCAGGAGCACGACCAGGCGCTGGAGAAGGGCTTTCGCGCCATGACCGGGCCGCTGGCCGTCCGCCTGCGCAACGCCATGGTCAAGGGCGGTGGCCGCAACGACGGTGTGGTGATGGTGACGGCGCTCGATGGCCGCATCCCGGTTGCCTGCGGCCTGTTCTTCCGCCACGGCGTCTGCGCCACCAGTCAGATCAGTTGGGCCAACGAGTCGGGCCGCAAGAGCGGCGCCATGCGGCTGGTGCTGTGGAAGGCCATGCAGGAACTGAAGCAGCACGGCGTCCGCGCGCTCGATCTTGGCGGCATCAATCCCGACACCGCCCCCGGCGTCACCGAGTTCAAGCTCGGCACCGGCGGGGAGGCGGTGGAGACGGTCGGCCAATATCGCTGATGCGCTTTGCCTGATGATGGCCGGGACGGTTCCGGCTATCCTTACCTGCGTGCCGACCCGACACGCCCTTACCGCACGGGATGTCCGCCATGTCAGACCTCGAACCCCTGAAGCCCGGCGAAGCCGATGTCGCCATCGAACGCGCCATGCAACAGCGGCCGAAGGCGATGATCATCCGCGACAAGCTGCAGAAGATGCTGGAGGACGAGAACACCGCCCGCCAGTTCGTCGGCGCCATCCGCAACATGATGAACAAGGAATAGGGGCACCGGCGGCTTCCGCCGCCGGATTGCCTACCAGCCGGTCAGCAGCTGTTCGCCTTGTTGCAGCCCTTTTCCTCCACCGGTGCCGGTGCCGGAGTGCGCGCCAGCTGCAGGCCGCCGCGGCTGTCATCGAACATCTTCTCGATCGACCGCCGCGCCTGCTGGAAGGCCTGAAGCTCCCGCCCCTCCAGCTTCTCGCCGGTCGGCAGATCGACGGAGCGCGGGTTCACCTGATGCCCCGTCTTCAGCACCTCATAATGCAGGTGCGGCCCGGTCGACCGTCCGGTGGTGCCGACATAGCCGATGATATCGCCCTGATCGACCCGCCCGCCGCGGCGGATCGACTTGGCGAAGCGGCTCATATGGGCATAGGCGGTGGAGATCTCGGTGTTGTGGCGGATGCGGACATAGTTGCCGTAGGAGCTGCTGCGTTCCGCGATCTCGATGGTGCCACGGCCGGCCGCATAGATCGGCGTTCCGGTCGGCGCGGCGAAGTCCACACCCTTGTGCATCTTGCTGAAGCCCAGGATCGGATGGTGGCGCATGCCGAAGCCGGAGGTGATGCGGGCGCCGTCGATGGGCGTGCGCAGCAGGGCGCGGCGGATGCTTTCGCCGTCGCCGTTGTAATAGTCGATCCGCCCGTCGCGGGTCTTGAAGCGGTAGATCGGCATGTCGTCGCCGCTCAGCGTCAGCGAGGCATACAGCAGTTCGCCTTCGCCGGCCTCCTTGCCCTCCGTCGTGACCAGCTTCTCATACAGAATCTCGAAACGGTCGCCCGGCTGCAGGTCGCGCTGGAAATCGACGTCGTAGGAGAAGTTCTGGATGAACGCCATCATGACCGAGATCGGCACCCCGGCCTGGGCCCCCGCCTCGAACAGGCTGGAGCGGATGACGCCCTGGGCCGCCACCGGCTTGCGCGTGACCGGTTTCTCGATCTGGCTGGAGGTGAAGCCGGCATCGCCCTTGCGCGCGATCGACACCGACCGCAGCGGATCCGGGGCGAATTCGAACCCGACGAACTTGCGGGCACCGCCGCGACGCGGTTCGAACAGGACCGTCACATGCTGGCCGACCTGAAGACGCCGCGGATTGTAGACCTCGCGCAATGCGGCCACCGCGTCGTGGGCATCGTTGGCCGGCACATTGGCGGTGGACAGCAGATCCATCAGCGTATCGCCGCGGCCGATGGACAGGGTGTGGCGGTCGACCGGCCCGGTGGCGCGTTCACTGTCCCCGGCATCGTCCTTGGCCTCGGAGTTGCTCTCCGCGCCCATGTTCGGCTTCACCGCCGGCTTGAAAGCATGGGGAACCCGGCCATTTGGCGCATCCGCGTTACGCGCGACAACAGTCGCAGGCGTCAACGCACCGGCCGAGATGATGGCAAGCAAGGCGAGCGTGGGAAGGCGGGAGAGCCTCGAACGCACCGTCGTCCTCCTCCTGTAACCCCGGGGCCGCCCAGCGGGCTGTCGGCGATGGCCGTCACCAAAGGTGTTAAGCCTATGGATCGGACGATGCTGGACCGGTCCGACCCTGTCAACCGACACAAGACCGCAGGGGTGAACTCTGGGTGAACCCTATGGGAACACTATGGATTGGCGCGCTCGGACGGTCGCCGGCCACGCCGCGGTTGGTGGGTCGTTCCCTTACACTGAATCCGGTGCAGGCTCCGGTGAAAAACGAACCGTCAGGAATTTTTCATCGAAGCGCAAAAAAGCGCTTGCGTGGTTTGGGGGAGGGCGCCTATAACCCGCTCCACCGACGGCGGGGCGCTGAACGACAGCGCGGCG
>NZ_LGQY01000119.1:0-16753 GCF_003116065.1 Azospirillum sp. TSO5
CCCTCACCCTAACCCTCTCCCCGGGGGGGAGAGGGGACTAATGGGCCATTCCCGCCGTCCCGTCCCGCCGCACCTCTTCCAGCACGCGGCGCAGGTCGCCGGGGTGGAGCGGTTTGTGCAGGAAGGCGCAGCCGCGGCGCTGGCCTTCCAACAGGGATTCGGGCGCGGTCTCGCCGGTCAGGACGACCGCCGGGATGTCGGCCTTGAACAGCTTGCGCACGCGGTCGATGACGTCGAAGCCGGAGACCTTTCCCGGCAGGCGCAGGTCGGTCAGGATGGCGTCGGGCGGGCCTTCCAGCCCATCGACCGCGGCGAACACCTCGCGCATGTTGGATGCGGAGACGAAGGCGCAGCCCCAGCTTTCCAGAGTCAGCAGCAGGCCGGACAGCACCATGCTGTCGTCGTCCACCACCAAGATGCGCATGCCGTCCAACGGGATTGCCGACGCCGCCTGATCGGCCGACGCCGTCGCGGACGAGGTGTCGGCGAGCGCCTCCTCCCCCTCCAGGCGGTCGACGGTGACGGCGAAGACCGAGCCGCGGCCGGAGCGCGACCGCACGTCGATGGGTGCGCTCAGCAGAACCGACAGGCGCCGCACGATGGCGAGGCCGAGGCCGAGGCCGCGCGTCGGGTCGCGGGCCGGGTTGGTCAGCTGGTGGAACTCGTCGAAGATGACGTCCAGCTTGTCCTGCGGAATGCCGAAACCGGTGTCCCACACCTCGATCCGCCAGTACCCGTCGCGCTTGCGCAACCCCAGCAGGATGCCGCCGCGCTGGGTGTAGCGGATGGCGTTGGCCAGGAGGTTGCGGACGATGCGGCCGAGCAGGATCGGGTCGCTGCGGGTGAATGCCCGGCAGGGCAGATGAACACGCAGGCGCAGGCCCTTCTCCTCCGCCTGGGGACGGAATTCATCGGCCAGCGATTGCAGAAGCGCGTCGAGCGACACCGGCTGCAGGTCGGCCTCCACCGTGCCGGCGTCCAGCGTCGAGATGTCGAGCAGGGCGTTCAGCAGCTGCTCGCCCGCCGTCATCGCGTTTGCCAGCATGCCGGCGGTGCGGGTGGCCCGCGCGTTGCCCTCCACCTGGGTGGTGAGCGCGTCGAGGAACAGGCGCATCGCCTGGAAGGGCTGGCGCAGGTCGTGGCTGGCGGATGCCAGGAAGCGGGAGCGCGCCGCCGTGGTACGCGCCACCTCCGCCCGCATCGCCTCCTCCAGCTTGGCGATGGCGCCGTCCAGCGTCGCCGTCGCCAGCACCCCGACCACACGGCCGTCGACCAGCAGCGGCGTGGCGCGCAGGCTCAGCGGAGGTTCGGTCGGCAATTGCAGCGGGGCGCCGTCGGGCGGCGTGGCCGGGCCGTCCGCACCTCCTGCCCCGTAGAGCGGGCGCAGCGCGTCGGCCACCGCCGGCCAGCCGCCGGGCAGCAGGGTCGGCCCGCTCTCGTCGCGGGTGGCGGCCCGCGGATGGTTGAGCAGGGAGGCCAGCGCCTCGTTGCAGCGGACGGCGGCCATCTCCGGCCCGCCGATCACCAGCATGGTCGGCACCGTCCCGGCCGCGCAGACGCGCCGCGCGTTGTCGAGACACTCGCGATAGCGCAGATCGGTCGGGGACATTGGGGTGGCCGAAGATCGGTGCATCGCGTCGGAATCTCTCACATCGGTGTCGCCGGGGATCGGGGCGGGAATCGGAGTGTCGTGGAACGGCTGGAGGCTGATCGCCATCGTAATCGGCACCGGCACCGGATAGACCGTCGGACAGTTTCGAAAAGCCCGCAGAGAATAAACGGACAAGCGGGCTTCCGAAATCACACGATGGCTCTACTCCCTTCCTATGCGGAAGGTGCAGGCCGCGGTCGCCGCATCAGATGATCCTCCACGAAGTATTTCCGACGCAGAAGCGCCATCAGCCGGGTTTTCAGGACATCCATCTCCTGCGCCTTGCCAACGAAATCGTCGGCGCCGGCATTCAAACTGATCATCAGCTGTTCCTCGTCGTCCTGGCTGGTCAGGATGACGATTTGGAAGAACAGGCCGCGCTGGCGCCGGAACCTGTCGAATCGTTCGCAGAGCTGGGTGCCGCTGGTGCCCGGCATCACGAGGTCGAGGATGACGCAGTCGAGCCCGCCGCCGGCCAGCGCCGCCACCGCCTCGTCGGCGTTGCGCGCGGCGGTGACGGTGCAGCCCTCCTGCTCCAGTTCGGCGCGCAGGAACTCGCGGTAGGTCGCGCTGTCGTCGACGATCAGGATATGGGCGCGGCGGAAAATCTCCGGCACGGTCGGCGGGGCGCTGCGCCGCTCCAGCAGCGCGCAGGCCTCCTCCACCAGCGCCTTGGGGTCGGAGGGGTCGTGCTCGCCATCGCCGCGGCCGAGCACCATGATGGCGGCGTCGCTGCGCGCGCGCAGGTCGGCGAGGCCGGTGGGGCCGGCAAGCTCGCCCTCGACGATCAGCAGATCCTGCGGATTGCCGGCGATCTCGGCCAGGGCCGGTTCCACGCCTTCGACGCAGACGGTCTCGACGCCGCGTTCCTCCAGCAGAAGCTTCAGCAGAAGCCCCTGCGTCTGGGAACCCATGACCACCAGGCTGCGGAGTCCGTTCATGGCGCCATCTTCTCGTCGGAGGTCAGTTGCAGCAGCCGTCCGGCCACCCGGTCGAGAGGCAGTTCCTCCACGGCGCCGCCCAGGCGCACGGCGGTGCCCGGCATGCTGTGGATCACCGCCGTGGAGGCGTGTTCGGCAATCGTGTAGGCCCCCGCCCGATGCATGTCCACCAGTCCCCTCGCTCCATCCTCTCCCATGCCGGTCAGCAGCACGCCGATGCCGGAGGCGCCATAGGCGCGCGCCATCGACTGGAACAGCACCTCGCCCGACGGGCGCTGGCCGCACACCATCGGGTCGCCGGACAGGCGGATGGCGCCGTTGTCCACCAGCATGTGCCGGTCGCCCGGCGCCACATAGACCGTGCCGGGCTGCGGCTTCACCCCCGCCTCGCCCAGTTGGACCGGCAGCGGGGAAACGGTGCCCAGCCAGTTGGCGAAGCCCTCCATGAAGGGGGCGCCCATATGCTGGACCACGAAGACCGGCAGCGAAAAGGCGGCCGGCAGCTCCTTCAGGACTTTCGCCAGCGCCGCCGGCCCGCCGGTGGAGGCGACGAGGCCCAACCCGCGGAAACGGCGGATGCGGCCGTCGGCCGTCACCGCCGCCTCGGGCAGGCCGCCATCGGGGGATGGGGTTTCGCCGGCGGCATTGGAAGAGCGGGCGGCCCGCGCGGTGATGCGGTGGCGGATGACCTTCACCTGGCTCATGATGACCAGCTGGGTGCAGAGATGGTGCGCCACCGTCTGGTAGTCGGCACGCGCCATGCTGCCCGGCTTTTCCACCACCGCCAGCGCGCCGGCCTGCAGCGCCCGCATCGGGATGTCGAGGTCGCGCACGTCGGACGCCACCACGACGATCGGTAGCGGGTTCTGCCGCATGATGCGGCTGGTCACCTCGAAGCCGTCGATGCCCGGCAGGCGGATGTCGAGCGACACCACGTCGGGGGCGTTCTTCTCGATCATGCGCAGGGCCTGCTCGCCGCTGGAGGCGATGCCCGCCACCTCCAGCCGCGGGTCGGCGCCGATGACGTGGCTGAGAAGCTGCTGGATGACCGGGCTGTCCTCCACCACCAGCACACGGATACGACGAGTTCCGACGGTGGGAGGTCCGGAGTGCGCCGCCCCGCTCACAGCAGCCGCCGGATGCCGGCCAGAAGCTCGTTCTGGTCGAACCGCGTCTTGACGATGTAGGCGTCCGCCCCCAGCCGCAAGCCGCGCTCGCGGTCCTCGTCGCTGGCGCGCGAGGTGACGAGGATCACCGGGATCTCCTCCAGCCGCTTGTCGGCCTTCACCGCCTGCAGCAGGGCGAAACCGTCCATCCGGGGCATCTCGACGTCGCTGATGATCAGGCCAACCTCCATCCCTTCGGAAAGGCGCTCCAGGGCCTCGCGCCCGTCCACGCACAGCGTCACCCGATAACCATGGGCTTCGAGGATGCTCTTTTCCAGCGTGCGGGTGGTGATGCTGTCATCGACGACCAGGATATGCGCCCGGGCAGGGGTAACCTCTTCCGCCGGGCGTGCCGGGGGCGGCAGGACGCTGCCGGGCAGCGGCATCAGGCCGGAGATGTTCAGCACCAGCGCCGGCCCGCCATCGTCCATCAGCACGGTGCCGAGATAGCGGCCGCTGTCGAGCCCGGTTTCCTCCGCCGCCGTCACCACCGTCTCGCGCGTCGCGACGAAACGGTCGACCGCCAGCGCCAGCCGCCGATCGGCCGCGCGGACGACCACCAGGGCCAGCGAGCGTTCGGCGGTGGGCACCACCGGCGCCTCCATGCCCAGCAGGGCGGCCAGCGAGGTGACGGGAGTCTCCTCCTCGCCGATGCGGATCATCGGGGTACCGACGCCGGAGAACAGCGATTCGGCGGTGGCGGTGCGCAGCCGGACCACATCTGCCGACGGGATCGCCAGGATCTGATCCTGCACGGCGACGAAGACCAGACGCTGGCTGAGCAGGCTCAGCGGCACCTCGATGGTGACGGCGGTGCCGCCCTCCGGCCGGTCGGCGATGGTCAGGTTGCCCTGCAGCCGCTCCACCTCCCGCCGGGCGATGGGGAGGCCCATGCCGCGCCCGGCCAGTTCGGTGGTGCGCGAGGCGGTGGAGAAGCCGGGATGGAACAGGAACTCGGTCAGCCGCTCCAGCGGTATCTCCTCGGCGCCGGACAGCTCGTCGGCGTCGATCAGGCCGCGTTCGGCCGCCTTGCGCAGGATCGCCGCGCGGTCCAGCCCGCGGCCGTCATCCTCGATGCGCAGGTGCAGGCGCCCCCCCTCCACCGAGGCGGCGATGGTGACGCGCGCCGCCGGCCGCTTGCCCAGCGCCAGCCGTTCCGCCGGCGTTTCGATGCCGTGGCTGATGGCGTTGCGGGCGATGTGGAGGATAGGGTCCTTCAGCCGCTGCAGGACGTTGCGGTCGGCCTCCACCTCCAGGCCGCGGACGTCGACCTCGACCTCCTTGCCCTCGGCCCGGCTGATGTCGCGGACCATGCGGCCGAGGCCGCTCAGCTGGTTTTCCGCCGGCAGCATGCGCAGGCGCCGCATGTCCTGCTGGAAGCCGCCGCCCCAGCGCCGCATCGACCACAGCAGCCGGTCATGGCTGCGGTGCGCGCTGTCGAGCGCGCCGCCCAGCGACCGGAAGCGGCGCTCGAAGGCCATCAGGGCGGGCAGCGCGCCGCGGCCGTCGAGCGCGTCGGCTCCATCCTCCGGCCGGGCCTCCAGCCGGGCGCCGCGGCCGAGCTGCACGCGCAGATGGCGCCATGCGCGGTCGAGCGCCCGCCATTCCTGGCGCATCGCGCGGAGCTGCTCGCCGAGGCCAGCCTGCGCCTCCACCTCCGGCAGCAGGGCTGATGCGGTCTCGGACAGGCGCTCCAGCCCCTGGGCGGCGATGCGGACAAGGGCGGCGGAATCGGCGTCGACGGTGCGCTCGCGCTGGCGGGGAGGCCGGCTGCCGGCGGTACGGGCGGGGGAGGCCGGAGCGGGGGCCGGAGCGGGGCCGCCGCTGCGACCGGCGGCCAGCGCGTCGAGATCGGCGAGCACGCCGGCCGTCTCCACCTCGCCGCCGCCCTGGAGCGACCAGGCGACCAGATCCTCGATGGCGTCGAGCGCGCGGCGGAACACGCCGACATTGGCGGCATCGAGCGGGATCTCACCCTTCTGCACGGCGATGAAGGCGGCTTCCAGCCGGTGGGAGATCGCCTCCACCTCCGGCAGGTCGACGGCGCGGGCGGCGCCCTTCAGGCTGTGGGCGCGCCGGTGGATGTCGACGAGATCGGGCGCGTCGCCCGTCGCCTCCGCATCGCGGAGCGCGTTGCGGATCGCGGCGAGGTGCTCCTTGTGCTCCAGGTCGAAGGCGGCGAGCAGGCGCTGGCGGATGTCCATCAGGAGACACTCCAACGCGTTTCCAATCCCCTCTCCCCCCCGGGGAGAGGGTTAGGGTGAGGGGGAAGCGCGACAGGAGCTTTGGGAGAGGCACGCAATGCATCCCCCTCACCCCGACCCTCTCCCCGGGGGGGAGAGGGGGAAACGCGCTGGCTTCGGCGGCGCATCGTCACACCCGGTAGTTCCGCACCGCCTCGACCAGACCCTGGCCGAGGTTGTTCAGGTTGGCGGCGGCGCCTTCCAGTTGGCGGGTGCCGGCCGCCGTCTGGCTGCTGGCCTCGCGGATGTTCTGCAGCGCCTGGATCACCTGCTCCAGGCCGATCTGCTGCTGGTTGGTGCCGGCGACGATCTGCTGGAAGGCCAGCACGCTCTCCTGGATGTTCTCCGCCATGGTGCGGATGGTCGATTGGGTGGCGTCGGTCTGGCGCTTGCCGGCGGCGACGCGCTTCACCGCCTCCTCCGTCAGCATCACCGAGGCGTTGATGCCGTGCTGGATCTCCGACAGGTTGGAGCGGACCTGGGCGGTCGCCTCCTTCGACTGGTCGGCGAGGCTCTTGATCTCGCCCGCCACGATGGAGAAGGTGCGGCCATGCTCGCCGGCCGCCGCCGCCTCGATGGCGGCGTTCAGCGCCAGCAGGTGGCAGCGCTCGGCGATGTCGTTGACCGTCACGATGATCTCGCCGATCGCCTGGGTGCGTTCGGACAGCATGACGATGTTCTCGGCCACCGCCTCCGCCTGTTCGCGGATGGCGTCCATCGCCTGGATGGTGTCGTCCACCGCCTTCATGCCGGAATGGCTGGAGGCCGCCACCGTCTGGGCGCCGTGCGAGACGTCCTGGGCGCGGCGGTTGATCTGGGCGCCGGATTCGGTGATCTCCGACAGGGTGGCCGTCGTCTGCTCCACCGCCGCCAGCTGCTCGGCGACGCTGGCCGACTGCTGCTGGGTCGAGGCGCGGATCTGGGCGGTGGCGGCGTGGACGCTCTCCGCCGTTTCGCGGGTGGTGCGGGCCATCGACTTCAGCCGGCCGGCCATCTCGTTCAGATGCTGGCCGAGGATCGCCAGCTCGTCCTTGCCGGCGATGGCGATCTCCTGGGTCAGATCGCCGTGGCCGACCTTGGTGACGAAGTCGATGGCGCGGCCGAGCCGCCGGGTGATCGAGCTGCCGATCAGATAGGCGACCCCCACCGCGATCAGGAAGACGACGACCAGCGCGACGACCGAGGACTGGATGGCGGAGTTGTAGATCGACCGGATGTCGGCGCGGCCGGCCTTGGTCAGGTGGTCGATGGCGGTCTGGGCCTGATCGATGCGCGCCTCCATGTTCTTGCGCAGCTCGTCCACCCGCTGGCGGCGCATCAGCGCCTCGGGAACTTGGTTGCGTTCGAGCATGGTGTAGATCGTCCGCGCCTCGTCGCCGACCATGGTGATGGCGCGGGACATCTCGTTCACCGCGGTGTCCAGCTCGACCCAGCCCCGGCGGCGGCTGTCGGTCACACCGGTGGAGGCGCGCTCCGCCACCATCGCCCGCAGCTGGCCCAGCCGGTCGCGCAACTGGACACCGACCTCGTCGTAATGGCGGCGCAGCGGCGCCAGCAGGGCCGGGATTTCGGCGACCCGCCCTTCGGCATTGGCGATGGACACGGCGTTCAGCGCCGTCTCGCGCGTGCTGCGCAGTTCCGCCTGCATGTTGCCGACGTCCGTTACCATTTTGGCGGCTTCGTTGTCGTAGGTCGACACCGCCATGATGACGTCCAGCGCGTCGGAGAAGCGCGACATCTGATAGAGCGCCAGCAGCGCCGTCAGGACACAGACGACGCCGAATCCCAGGACCAGCTTGTGCGCGACTTTCATGTTCATTCTTGGACTCCAGCCCCGGACGGCTCTTCAGGTGGATCGGTCGGTTTCAGGTCTTCACGAGGTCGAGCAGTGCCACCATGTCCAGGATCGCCATGCGGTCGGCGGCGATGGCCCTGACCAGCGGCCCGGCCTCCGCCGGGGCGGAGCCGCGCGGCGGCACGATGTCGGCCACCCGCTCCACCTCCCGCACGCGCAAGGCCGCCGGACGAGCGGCGCCGGTGCGCAGCACGATGGCGTAGCCGGACGGGTCGGTCCCGGCATCGGCCCTGGACAGCAGGGCGGCGGATACACTGGCCGACGGGCCATTGCACAGCCGGTCGAGGTCGAACAGCCGCATCACCCGGCCGGCGACGGCGATCACCCCCAGCACGGCGGGCGGCGCCCCCGGCACGCGGGCCAGCCGCGGCATCGGCACGATATGGCCGAGATGGCGCAGCTCCAGCCCATAGTGCGTTTCGGCCCCGCGGGCGACCAGCATCGGGATGCCGGCGCTCTCCTCCCCGTGGAGCTGCGGGATTTCGGCCAGATCCTCCGCCCGGCGGGCCAGAACGGCGTCGGCCCAGGGGCCGCGGCCGGCGAAGGTCGCCTCCAGGTCGGCGTTGCGGCGGGCCAGCTTCCTATGCACCTCGTCCCAGTCGACGGCGGCTTGGGCGGCCGCACGGGCGGCGGCGCGCTCGGGGGAGGCGCTTTCGAGGGCGGCGATCAGCGGTGCGGCCCCGGCTCCACTCCCTGCGCCGGCAAGCGTGTCGTCCATCAGCCCTCCTCACCGGTCAGCCAGAGGTCCAGCATGCCGCGCAGCTCCTGAACGGTCAGGCCGCCGCCCTCCGCCACCGCCTCGTCGTCGGGACGGCTCTCCAGCGCCTCGCGCGCATTGCGGAAATGGCGTTGTGCCGGGAGCAGCCGGCCGCGCCGCCAATAGGCCAGCGCCAGATGATAGTCGGCCAGAACGAATCGCGGGTCGAGATACAGCGCGCGCTTGAAGGCCGCCACCGGGTCGCCGACGCCCAGCTCCTCCTCCACCAGACCCAACTGGTAATGGGCGCCGGGGTCGAGCCGGCTCGCCTCCACCCGGGCGAGACAGGCTTCCAGAACGGTCGAGCGCTCGTTGGTTTCGGCGGGGTCCGGCGGGGTCGGTGCGGCGGGAGGCGTCGCCGCCGGCGCGGACTTGCGGGCGCGCGGAGCGGGTGCGGCTTCCGGCGCCGGTCCGGTCGCACGGCGGGACCTGGGCACGGGGGCCGGCGCCGCCGCTGCCGGGCCGGGGGCCGGGCTGCGAACCGCCGCGGCCGGGGCCGCCGCTTCGGCCTGCTTGCGGTAGAGGGTGGCGCCGGGGACCGAGACCGGAATGAACAGCTCGTTCATCTGCGGACCGGCCTCGGCATGGCCGACCACCAGCCAGCCGCCATCGGCCAGCGCCTTGTGCAGGTTGCCCAGCAGCCGGTGCCGTGTCGCCTCGTCGAAATAGATCATGACGTTGCGGCACAGGATGATGTCGAAATGCCCGATCCCATGCGGATAGGAGGGGATCTCGCCATCCACAAGGTTGAAGGGGAGGAAGCTGGTCCATTGCCGGAATTTCGGCTTCACCGACCACAGCTTGTCCTGGCGGTCGAAGCAGGCCTCCAGCGTTTCCGGCGACAGCCCGCGCACCGCCCAGTCGCCATAGGCGCCGCGCCGCGCCTGTTCCAGGAAGGCGCCGTTGATGTCGGTGCCGATGATGTGGACCTGCCATCCTTCCAGCTGGGCGGCGAAATGCTGCTTCAGCAGGATTTCGAGCGTGTAGGCCTCCGGCCCGATGGAGCAGCCGGCACTCCAGATCCGCAGCAGGCGGCTCGACTGGTTGCGGCGCAGGCATTCGGGGATGGCGACGGCGCGCAACGCGTCGAACTGCTCGATGTAGCGGAAGAAGAAGGTCTCCCCCACCGCCAGCTCGTTGATGAGGCCCTGATATTCGGCGCCGGTCGGCCCCTCCGCCTCCAGCGCGGCAAGATAGCCGCCGACCGTGGTGATGCGGCCGAAGGGCAGCCGGCGGTTGATCCGCTCGGCGAAGGCGGCATCCTTGTCGGCGTAATAGGCGAGGCCGGTGGCGTCGATCACCATCGACTTCAGGCGCAGGAAATTCGGATCGCGGCGGATCGCCTCGATCCCGGCGGCGACGGCGTTCGGCATCATGCGGCACCGTCCCCGGAGGGGGCCGCGTCCTGAGCGTGCTGCCACTGCGCCAGCCTGCGTTCCGCCACGGCGCGGAAGGCGTCGAGCAGCCGGCCTTCCGCCTCGCTGAGCAGCCGGTCGGGGTCGAGCAGGGTCACGGTGCCGCCGCGGCCGGTCACCCGGTCCGGAAAGGCGCCGGCGGCACAGCCGTTGAAGGTCAGCGACGGGTCGGAGGGGGTGCGCTCGGCGGGATCGACCGCAGTGTCGCCATGGACCCGGTCGGCCAGCAGCGCCGCCGGCCGCCCCTGCCAGGTGACGAGGAGCAGCGGCGAATAGAGGTTCGGCTCGGCAGCCTCAGCGGCCAGATCCAGCAGCACGTCCAGGCGCAGGACCGGCACCACCTCCCCCTGATAGCGGAAAACGCCCTCCACCGGCAGCGGCGCCGTCGGCAGCCGGTCGAGACGCGGCAACGGCAAAAAACGCCGCACGGACTCCACCGGCAGCGCCAGCGCCCGGCCGGCAATCGAAAACACGACGCAACGGAATGGCGACGGGGTGGAGGCAGTTTGCGCTGGGTTTGGTGACATCCGTCCGTCGATGGTCTGGAATCCGACCGGGAACATGCCCCATCACGACCGGAATGCGAATTACGCCAATGGTTTACGCCGTAGGGCCTATGCCCCGGCCGTGATCGTCCCTGCCCTTTGCCGGATGGACCGGGCGGGCTACTCTGTTGCGGCATGGATAAACCGGGACCAGGGAGAGAAGAGACGATGGCCGGCCGTTATTTCGAGGATTTCCGCATCGGCGACGTGATCGAATCGGAAGGGGCGACCCTGACCGACAGCCAGATCATGGATTTCGCCCTGCGCTTCGACCCGCAGCCCTTCCATATGGACGCGGCGGCGGCGGCCGACGGGCCGTTCCAGGGGCTGATCGCCAGCGGCTTCCACACCCTGTCGCTGACCTTCCGGCTGATCCGCGACACCGGCATCATCACCGGCACGAGCCTGGGCGGGTCCGGCATGGACGAGCTGCGCTGGCTGCGGCCGGTGCGGCCCGGTGACACCATCCGCGCCCGGGTGGAGGTGGTGGAGACCATCCCGTCGCGCCGCGGCGGGCGCGGCACGGTGCGGCTGGCCTACTCCACGGTGAACCAGCGCGGCGAGCCGGTGATGACCTGCATCATGAACCACATCATCGCCGGACGAAGCGGCCCGCAGACCGTCGAGGTCTGAACGCCGCAATCAGGCCCGCGCGGCCAGGGTGCGGATCGCCAGCGCGGCGGCGGAGGCGCGGTTTTCCACCCCCAGCTTGGCGAAGACCTGCTCCAGGTGCTTGTTCACCGTGCGCGGGCTGATGCCCAGGATCTCGCCGATGTCGCGGTTCGGCTTGCCGTTGGCGATCCACAGCAGGACCTCCGCCTCGCGCGCGGTCAGACCGAGAGCGTCGCGCAGGATCGCCTCCTGGCGGCCGGCGGTGGGTTCGCTGAGGCGGAACAGGTACTCGTCGGGGTTGGCCGGGCTGAGATAGGTGAATTCCAGCCGCCGCACCCCCTCGCCGTCCGGCAGCTCCAGCGTGAAGGTCTCCGCCGAGGCGCCGGGCGATGAGGATTGGCGCAGCCGGACCAGACCGGCGGCCAGGGAGGATGCTGCTTCGGGGCGCACACCGTCGGGGCCGGGCAGCAGGCCGCCGAGCAGGCGTTCCGCCTGTGGGGTGCACCACAGCAGCCTGCCCTCCCCGTCCGTCGCCAGCAGAAAGCGGCCGGTGGCGTCGAGCGCGGCGCGGGCGCCGTAGGCGACGCGGGCGTTGGTCAGATGGACGCGGATGCGGGCGATCAGTTCGTCCACCACGATGGGCTTGGTGACGTAATCGACGCCGCCGGCCTCCAGCCCCTTCACCACATGCTCGGTGTCGCTGAGACCGGTCATGAAGATGACGGGGATGTGCGACAGGTGGGGGATCTGCTTCAGCCGCCGGCAGGTCTCGAAGCCGTCGAGGCCCGGCATCACCGCGTCCATCAGGATCAGGTCCGGGGTGATCTGGCCGACGAGGTCGAGCGCACTTTCGCCGTCGACGGCGACCAGCACGGTCAGGTCGGCCTGTTCGATGGCCTCCGTCAGGAATCCCAGCGTGTCGGGGGTGTCGTCCACCACCAGGATCATGTCGCGGCGCTTCATCCCGTCACGGCCCCGTCTTCTTCCAGATCATCTTGGTCTTGGTCCTGCGCGGCGTCGCGCTGCGCCGCCGCCTCTTCCACCGCACGCATATAGCCTTTCAGGTCGAAGGCGCGCACCAGCGTTCGCAGCCGCTCGACGAATGGCTGGGCGGCGGCATCCTCCGCCTCGATCTCGCGCAGCTTGGCCTCGATCCCGCGAATATAACCGATCCGGCCGAGCTGGCGCAGGTCGTCGAGATGACGCAGCGCCGACTCCGGCGGGTGATTGGACGGCGTTTGATTGGACGGCTCAGGCGTTTGATCGGCCGGCGCGGGCGGCGGAGCAAGCGGTTCCGCAGGCTTTTCCACCGCATGGAGCCATTCCAGGCCGGTCAGCGCCTGCAAACGGTCGAGCAGCGCGTGGATTTCGATGGGCTTGGCGACGAAGGCGTCATGCGGCGCCCGGCCGTCGCCCGGTCCCTGCGCCTCATAGGCGTTGGCGGAGACCATGATGATGCGGATGCGGTCGGCGAACTGGCGGCGCAGTTCCTCGGCCAGATCCCAGCCGCTCTCGCCGGGCATCGAGATGTCGAGCATGGCGACGTCGGGCTTGCACTGCGCCGCCAGCTCCAGGCAGGTGGCGGCGTCGGACGCGGTGAACAGCACGAAGCCCAGCGGACGCAGGATGTCGGTCATCAGCGCCAGATGGTCGCGGTCATCGTCGGCCAGCAGGATGGTGATCTGCGGCCCGGCATAGCCGGTGATGGCGCGCCGCTCCACCTGCTCGCCCGGCCGGTGCATCGCCTCCGACAGCAGCAGGCGGACGGTGAAGACGCTGCCCCATCCCGCTTCGCTGCGCACGGCGATGTCGCCGCCCATGATCCGGGTCAGCACCCGCGTGATGGTCAGGCCGAGACCGGTACCGGCCACCGCCCGCACCGCCGCACCCCGCCCGCGCTCGAACGGTTCGAAGACGCGGTCGAGGTCCTCGGCCCGGATGCCGATGCCGCTGTCGGCGATCTCGAACTCGGCGATCTGGCTGCGGTAGCGGACGGTCAGGGCGACATGGCCGGTCTCGGTGTATTTCACCGCGTTGGACAGCAGGTTGATCAGGATCTGGCGCAGGATCTTGCTGTCGGTGTGGACCCAGACCGGCAGATGCGGCACGCGGGCATAGCGGAACTCCAGACCCTTGGCCGACGCCTGGATGCGGAACATGTCGGCCAGCTGGTCGAGGAAGTCGATCAGCTGCACCTTGTCGCGGCTGAGCCGGCGCAGGCCCGATTCGATCTTGGAAATGTCGAGCAACCCGTCGATCAGGTTAGACAGATGCTCCGCGCTGCGGCGGATGACGCGGACGGCGTCCTGCGGGCGCTGGGTGCTGTTGCTCTCCAGAAGCTGGGCATAACCGGAGATGGCGTTGAGCGGCGCGCGGATTTCGTGGCTGACGCCGATGATGTAGCGGCTCTTGGCGGCGTTGGCGGCCTCCGCCACCTCCTTGGCCTTCTGCAGGGCCGCGTCGGTGCGTTCGTGGGCGGCAATCTCGTCCATCAGCATGGCGGTCTGGCGACCGGTCTCCTCCTCCGCCTTGCGGCGGCTTTCATGGGCCAGCACCAGCAGCCAGGCGGCGACGCCGGACAGGATGAACAGACAGACGAAGACGGTGACCAGCGCGGTGTGGATCGCCGCCCGCTCCGCCGCGTCGGCATTGGCGTACTGGAAGTCGATGACCAGCAGCACCCCGCCCAGCACCAGCGAGAACAGCGTCATCACCCCGATGAAGTGGCCGGTGCGGGTGTGGACCCCGGCGGCCATGCGCTTGGGCAGGATCCGCTGCAGGCTGTGGGCGATCTGATCGGCGAAGCGGCTGTCGGTCTTGCACAGATCGTGGCAGCGCGCCTCCAGCGTGCAGCAGAGCGAGCAGATCAGCGCGTCGTAGGCCGGGCAGAAGGCCATGTCCGGCCGTTCGAAGTGATTCTCGCAGATCGAACAGCGGACGGTGGCGCCCTCGCCGGGCAGGGGATCGGACTTGCGCGCGATGTAGTAGCGGCCCCCGGTCCTCCAGGCGATCAGCGGGGCGGCGGCGAAGGCGACCACCAGCCCGATGAACGGGGCCAGCGCCTGCGCCACCGGACCGAGAAGGCCGAAGAAGGCGGTGGTGGAGCACAATACCGACAGGCCCATCGCCCCGGTGCCCACCGGGTTGATGTCGTAGAGGTGGGCGCGCTTGAACTCGATGCCCGGCGGGCTGAAACCCAGCGGCTTGTTGACCGCCAGATCGGCGGCGACCGCTCCCAGCCAGCCGACCGCGACGTTGGCGTAGAGGCCGAGGATGCTCTCGATCACGCCGAGGATGCCGATCTCCATCAGCAGCAGGGCCAGCAGCACGTTGAACACCAGCCAGACGACGCGGCCGGGGTGGCTGCGGGTCAGGCGGGAGAAGAAGTTCGACCAGGCGATGGAGCCGGCATAGGCGTTGGTGACGTTGATCTTCATCTGGCAGACCACGACGAAGATGCCGGTCAGCGCCAGCGCCGCGACGGGCGAGCCGAACACGTCGAGAAAGGCCATGTGGTACATGCTGTTGGGCTGCACCGCATCCTCCACCGCCAGCCCGTGCTTGATGGCGAGGAAGGCCAGCAGCGACCCCGCCGCCAGCTTCAGGCTGCCGATCACCACCCAGCCCGGCCCGCCGGCCAGCAGCGCCGTCCACCAGCGCACCTTGCCGATGCGGGACTGCGAGGGCAGAAAGCGCAGATAGTCCACCTGCTCGCCGATCTGCGGCAGCAGCGAGAGCAGGACCGAGGCGGCCATGCCGAAGGGCAGCAGCGACAGCCCGCCGTCGGGGGCGTAGACGCCGGGCAGCGAGGTCCATTGCGCCAGGGTTTCGCGGTCGAGCAGGAAGAAATAGGCCAGCGGCACGCATTGCAGCAGGATCCACACCGGCTGCGTCGCCCATTGCATGCGGCTGATGAAGCGGATGCCGTAGACGGCGATGGGGATCACCGCCAGCGAACTGATGACATGGGCGAGAGAGGCCGGGATGCCCAGCACCATGGTCAGCCCGGCCGACATGATGCTGGCCTCGATGGAAAACAGGATGAAGGTGAAGGAGGCGTAGACCAGCGAGGTGATGGTCGACCCGAGATAGCCGAAGCCGGCGCCGCGGGCCAGCAGGTCGATGTCCACCCCGGCCTTCGCCGCGTGATAGGTGATCGGCAGCCCGACCAGGATGCTGAGCAGCGCCACCGCCAGGATGGCGGCCATGGCGTTCTCGAAGCCGTAGGTCAGGGTGACGGCGGCGCCCAGCGCCTCGCAGGCCAGGAAGGAGATGGCGCCGAGCGCGGTGTTGGCGACCCGCCACGCGCTCCAGCGCCGCGCCCGCTCCGCCGTGTAGCGGAGCGCGTAGTCCTCCAGCGTCTGGTCGGCGGCGAGCTGGTTGTATTGCCGGCGTTCACGGACGATCCGTTGCCTCGCGCTCATGCCCGTCCGCCGTTCCCGCCCGTCGCCTGTGGTGGTCCGCATCGTCGGGAGTTTCGTAGGGCTTGGCAAGGTGCAAGCGCGTTGACAGCACCGGACCCGGCCTCTAGCTGTCGGGCCGTACGAACCGGACAATCGCTGGAAGCCCAAGCATGACCGTCGAGCTTGTCGTTTGTGAAACCTGCCGCCGGCCGGAAGACCCGCCCGACGCCACGCGGCCGGGGGCGGAGCTGATGGCGTTGATGGAGCGGGCGCTGGCCGAAGCTCCCGATCTGGCCGCGCTGGTGCGGCTGCGGCCGATGCGCTGCCTGATGAGCTGCCGGCGCCCTTGTGCCGTCGCCGTGCGCTCCGCCGCGCGGATGAGCTATGTGCTGGGCGATTTCGCCCCGGACGAGATGACGGTGGAGACGCTGACCGCCTACCTGCGCGCCTATGCCGCCACCGAAGACGGGATCGTTCCGTTCAAGCAATGGCCGCAGGGCGTCAAGGGTCGTTTCGTTTCCCGACTCCCACCGCTGGAGGAGCCGGACGGACGGGTTTGACACATCGGAGTTGCGGTCCAATTATTGTTGGCAAGACCAACGATTTTCGCCCTTACGGGCGAGGAGGAGCGCCCGATGAAGGTCGACCCCGAGGTCCTGAACTGCGCCACCGGCCTACTGCACATGGCGCGCGAGGCGGAACGCTCCAACGGCTGGGAAGCCGGCGACCTGCTGCGCACCACGCTGCGCCTGCTGGTGGTTGCCGGCGCCGACGGCCATGGCTGGGACGCCGACGACCTGTCTGAGGAAGTCCGCGATCTGGTCGAGGCGGTGCGGACGACGAATGCGGACGAGGGGGCGTTCGGGGGCGCGTTCGGGGATGGGGAGATGGTGGTGCATTGAGGGGGCGCTTGTCCCTAATTGCCCCCTTAAACCTCTTGCCCCCTCCCTAACCCTCCCCCGCTCACGCGGGAGAGGGGACTGCCGCCGCTTCGCGATTCAGTTCACTCGGACAAGCTTCCTGCCCCCTCTCCCGCGAAGCTCTCGCACCAAGCTTCGCTTTGTGCTGACGCGACAGGCGGACCGTAGGTCCGCTGAGAGCGGGGGAGCAACCATGTTGTTTTCATGGTGAGTGTGGCATTGCCTCCCATTCCTTGTTGTCTCGG
>NZ_LGQY01000088.1:0-16614 GCF_003116065.1 Azospirillum sp. TSO5
GGGGACCCGCCGCGAAGCGGTGGGGAGGGTGAGGGGTGATCCAAGGAACCATGCAGTTCGGGATTCTTGCCTTGCCCCTCACCCTTCCCATGGCGATGCCATGGGCCCCTTCCCTCTCCCGGGGCGGGAGAGGGAGTAAATTACCGCGTCGCCCGATTGGCCGCGCTCACCAGCGCCCGCAGCGAGGCGGTCACGATGTCGGCGTCGATGCCCACGCCGAACAGCGTCCTGTCGCCGGTCTTCACCTCGACATAGGCGCAGGCCTGGGCGTCCTCGCCGGAGCCGATGGCGTGCTCGCGGTAGTCGACGACGTGCAGGTCGGTGCCGCAGCCCTGGCGCAGGGCGTCCAGGAAGGCGTCGATCGGGCCGTTGCCCTTGCCCTTGGTGGTGATGATCTCACCGTTGCGGCGCATCACCACGCTCATGGCGCGGGCGCCAGAGTTCGGGCCGCGCGGCTCGGTCGAATGCTCGACCAGTTCCAGCGGGGTGTCGGCGTCCAGATACTCGGCCTTGAAGGCGGCGTGAATATCGGCGGGCGACAGTTCCTTGCCGGTCTCGTCGGCGACGCGCTGCACGACCTTGGAGAACTCGATCTGCAGGCGGCGCGGGATCTGCAGGCCGTAATCCTTCTCCAGAATATAGGCGATGCCGCCCTTGCCAGACTGGCTGTTGATGCGGATCACCGCCTCATAGCTGCGGCCCAGATCCTGCGGGTCGATGGGCAGGTACGGAACCTCCCACTTGCCGGTGTTCGACTTGGTCAGCGCCTTCAGCCCCTTGTTGATGGCGTCCTGGTGCGAGCCCGAGAAGGCGGTGAACACCAGTTCGCCGGCATAGGGATGGCGCGGATGGACCGGCAACTGCGTGCAGTATTCCGACACGCGGACGATCTCGTTGATGTCGTCGATGTTCAGCTCCGGGTCGACGCCCTGGGTGAACATGTTCAGCGCCAGCGTGACGACGTCGACGTTGCCGGTGCGCTCGCCGTTGCCGAACAGGGTGCCTTCGACGCGGTCGGCACCGGCCAGCAGGCCCATCTCCGCCGCTGCGACGCCGGTGCCGCGGTCGTTGTGCGGGTGCAGCGAGATAATCGCCGATTCGCGGTTCTTCAGGGTGCGGCAGAACCACTCGATCTGGTCGGCATGCACGTTGGGCATCGACATCTCGACCGTGGCCGGCAGGTTCAGGATGACCTTGTTGGTGGGCGACGCCCCCCAGGTCTCCATCACCGCCTCGCAGATCTCGACCGCGAAGTCCAGCTCGGTGCCGGTGAAGCTTTCCGGCGAATATTGCAGGACGATCTCGGTCTCCGGCGTCTCGGCGGCCAGCTGCTTGATCAGCTTGGTGCCTGCGACGGCGATGTCGATGATGCCCTGGCGGTCCAGCCCGAACACCACGCGGCGCTGCAGCTCGGACGTGGAGTTGTACAGGTGGACGATGGCGCGCTTGGCGCCCTTGATACCCTCGAAGGTGCGGCGGATCAGTTCCTCACGCGACTGGGTCAGCACCTGGATGGTGACGCCGTCGGGGATCTTGCCCTGCTCGATGATCTCGCGGCAGAAGTCGAAATCGGTCTGCGAGGCGGCGGGGAAGCCGACCTCGATCTCCTTGAAGCCCATGCGCAGCAGCAGGTCGAACATCGCGCGCTTGCGGTCCGGCCCCATCGGCTCGATCAGCGCCTGGTTTCCGTCGCGCAGGTCGACCGAGCACCACATCGGCGCCTTGTCCAGGGTGCGCGACGGCCACTGGCGGTCGGTCAGCTTCACCTGCGGGAAGGGGGCGTATTTGGACGGGGACTTCGGCAGGGTCGGGATGTTGGTGGCGGTGCTCATGACGTCGTTCGGCTCCACTGGCGGCCTCGGGCACCGGTTTTCAGTGCGGGCAGGAGGCGGCGGATCGGATTTTGAAAGGCGGAGGGACCGGCGAGGGGTACGGCCGCGGAGCCGCCGGAAGTGGCTCAGCGACCGTCGGTAAGTCGCAGTCCCGGCCCCTGCCGGGCGACGCCGATGCCGGCGCCTTTGCAAACATCGCTCATGGAACAAACACTTCGACCGATGGAAATGGTGTGCGAACGCGACAAACCCGGACGCTTAAAGCGCCGGGCCGAGAAGTCGAAGAAGAGCGTTCTTGCGGTCGATGGTGTTCATGGGGCGCACTGTGCGCAGGTGCGGCATGGCTGTCAAGCCCGGATTGGCGGGAATCGGACTGCGGGATGCACCAACCATTGCCGCCCTCAGCCCCAGATCAGGTGATAGAGCGTGGGCAGCAGCAGCGCCGTCGCCAGCCCGTTCAGACCCATGCCCAGCCCGGCGAAGGCGCCCGCCACCTCGTTGACCTGAAGGGCGCGGGCGGTGCCGATGCCGTGCGCCGCCACCCCCATCCCGAATCCGCGGGCGCGCCAGTCCTTCACCCGGACAAGGTTCAGCACCCAGGTGCCGAGGCTGGCGGCGACGATGCCGGTGATGATGACGAACACCGCGGTCAGCGACGGCAGGCCGCCGATCTGCTCCGACACGCCCATGGCGATGGGGGAGGTGACGGATTTCGGCGCCATCGACAGGATCGTCACCTTGGTGCCGCCGCAGATCCAGACCAGCGCCACCGCACTGAGTGCCGAGGCGGCCGACCCGACCAGCAGCGCCACCATCATTGCCAGGGCCGAACGCCGCACCTCCTGGAACTGGTTGTAGAGCGGGACGGCCAGCGCCACCGTGGCCGGACCCAGCAGGAAATGGACGAACTGCGCGCCGTCGAAATAGGTGCGGTAATCGATGCCCGACAGACTCAGCGTGCCGGCGATCAGGATGACGGCGATCAGCACCGGGTTCAGCACCGGGCGGCGGCCCAGCTTCTCGAACACCCACAGGCCGATCTGATAGGCGACCAGGGTCAGCGTCAGCCCGGCCAGCGGGCTGGCCGACAGATAGACCCAGATCTGGTGGAGATCGGCGCTCATGTCCGGTCTCCCTTCGCCGAATTCCCGGCCGGCTGCTCTTCCTCCAGTCGCGGATCGCTGCGGCTCAACAGGAAGGCCATCACCTTGGCGGTTACCGCAATGCCGAACAGGGTGCTGCCGAACAGGGCGACGATGATCGGCAGCGCCTCCGTCTCCAAGCGGGTGACATGCACCATCACCCCGACGCCGGCCGGCACGAACAGCAGGGACAGGTGACGCAGAAGCCCGCCCGCGGTGTCCTGGATCGCGGCCGGCACGCCGCCGCGCAGCAGCAGGCCGGCGAACAGCAGCAGCATGCCCAGCACCGGGCCGGGGATCGGCAGGTGCAGCAGGCGGGCGGCCAACTCGCCGGCCAATTGGCAGAGCAGCAGGAGCGTCAGGGTTCCGAGCATCGCGGACTCCGATGGAAGGGGCGCTGTGCGTCCCTTCTACCGCAGTTGCGAAGGCGCCGGGCTGCATTCCGCGAATGCGAGCCTCGCGAATCGGCGATGAAGCTGGCTGGAATGCGAAAAGGGAGTTATTGCAGCTTGGTGCGGGCGTGCAGACCGCGGCGGACGACGGATTGAGCCTCCACCGTCACTTCCTTCTTGCCGAACAGGCGCAGGAAGATGGCGTTGACGGTGGCGTGGGCGCTGACCGTCAGCGTGCCGGCCGCCGCATCCTCGGCGATCGTCAGCGGCGACAGGTTCGATCCAAGGAAGCCGTTGGGGAAGGCCTTGTCGAAGAAACTGCGGATGTGGCCATCGCGTTGCGAATCGAACATCACGCGACCGCCGGCCAATGCGGCGGCATCGACGGCCTGCGACAGCCGCGCCTCCACGGCATAGCTGCGCAGGGCATCGACGGTGCAGCCGGCGCCCAAAGCGGTCGGAATGGCGAGGATCAGTGCGACCACCAGAAGCAGGTGGCGGCCCGTCCGCCGGTCTTCGTGCCCGCCATAGGGCAGGGGACGATAGACCAAAGTCATTGCCGGCCTCCTAAGCAATTGCCTATGCAGAAAGGAGTGTTTTCGTTGGATGCATTACTCTTAGCATCATCCGACAAGCAGGCAAACCAGGAAATGCAGCAAAAGCACAGCAAAAATCGCGTCGCAAATTGCTATGTATTTTACGCAAAGGCGGTAACTCGAATTTGCGATGCTGCCCGCAAAGGGTAGAGCCCTCCACAGCGGGGGGAGAGCGTGGTCTCGACTTTGAAAACGCCCCCGAATCGAAATAGAGCCGAGACAAAAGCGGGGCAATCGGCCGTCGATCGAGAGCCGTTAAGGGTTCGTTCGTCCTCTCCGCCGGTAGGCTGGCATCCTGACGTCTTGATCCATGCCGGAGCCGCCAGCGATGCCGTTCTTCCAAATCCCATTCCGCCACCGCTCAGGGGCGCGCCGGCCGGCCCGGCCGCTGCTGGATCATGCCTTGGCGGTCGCTCTGGTGGCGTTGCTGCTGTTCGGGCTGTCGGGGGAGGTGCGCGGCGCGCTGGCCGGCCTCATGACGCAGGTGGAAGGGGCACGGGCGGCGGTCGTGGCGCGCTGAACACGCACGCGGCTTCTCCGTTTCCGTTCTGCCGGCTAGACTCGGCATGCAATGACGGGGAGACGGCCCGATGAAGGGCGGCGTTTGGCGCGTGGTGATGCTTGGACTGGCGGTGGCGGCGGCCGCGCTGGTCTTTCTTGGCGTGGAAATCACGCAGCTGGCGGCCGATAACCGCACCGCCTTCACCCGCGGGCTGGCGATCTGCGGACTGGGCTTGCTGGCGGTCTGGTTCGTCTTCTCCCGCCTGTCGCGCCATTTCCGCGACCTTGATCGTCTGTCGGACTGCCTGTCCGGCGCCCGCAGCCGGGTGGATCTGGAGCCGATCTCCGGCGGACCGGGCGGCGAGCTGGCGCGTCTTGCCGAAGCGGCGAGCCTCGCCCGTGGCGGTGAGCGGGGGCTTGGCGACGGCCCTCTGGGGGGTGGACCGCTTGGGGGTGGACGCGCGGACCGGGCGTTGCGGGCGGTGCTGGCTTTGGCTGACGATCCCCTGCTGGTCCTCGACGAACTCGGGCATGTGGAACAGCTGAACCCCGCTGCCGCAAGGCTGTTGGCGGTGGAGGAGGGGGCCGACATCGGCAAGTCCCTGCTTCGCGACGATCTGGCCCGTGCGATGGAGCGGGCGCGCGGTGGCGGCGCTCCCGTCACCGCCGTGCTGCGCCGGATCGAAGACGGCGAACTGTCGGCACGGATTGCCGATCTGGGTCTGAGCGCCGGGGCGATCCTGTCCTTCCCCGCCCGTGGCATGGCCCATGCCGCCGGACTCAGCGGCAAGCGCACGCTCAGCCTGCGAGTGGCCCATGCCGCCGGCCCGCTCGGTGATGAGGAGCCGCTGGCGGCCTTGCCCTTCGTCGCACTTTGGGTGGCGACGGCGGGGGTGGAGCCGGACAGCGGTCCTGTGATCGCGATAGGCACCGTGCGGCTGGTGGGATCGCGCATCTTCCCCACCGTGTCGCTCGCCCTGCTGATCGACCCCATCGACCCTGTCCCGACCGAGGCGACCGCCCGTCACGGGATCGGCACCGACATGGTGGCGGGCGAGCGCCCGTTCGCCGTGGTGTGGCCGGCGATCCAGGACGCGCTGCACAATTGCATCGCCGTCGGGATCGGCATCGACTCGAGCCTCGCCGCCCTTGCGCGGTCGGCCGCCCAGGCCGGTATCGCCGATCCGGCGCTGCCGCCGTCGCTCGACCTCGGGGCATTGGCGGCGGCGTTGGATCCTGCTTTGGCCGGCGCGTCGCCCGACCGGTTGGCCGAGGCCTTCGGCGTGCCCCGCCACCTGCGCAATGGTTCGCAGGGGGAGGGTTCGCAGGGGGAGGGTCCGCAGGGGGAGGCGCTGTTCCAGGCCGAACTGGCCGTGGCGCTGCTGTCCCGCCTGACGGAGCGCGGGATTCTCACCCAGGGGCAGGCGCGGGCGCTGACTGCCGGCGCAGGCGGACAAATCTCCCCGCAAGTCTCTCCTTAAGCATCTTCCGCCAGCCGGAACCCGCTCACCGACAGCCGGGTCTCCGGCCGCAGATAATGCCGCGTCCAGGGGCCGGCATGGTCGAAGGGCGTCAGACAACTGCCTCCGCGCAGGACCATGCGGTTGGCGGCAAGCCGGCCGTTGACCGCCTCGTCCGGGACGGCCTTTTCCGCGCCGTGGGGCCGGCGGTAGCCGGGGTATGTCAGGAAGGCGTCCCCGGTCCATTCCCACACATCGCCGCACATCTGCCAGGGGCCGGTGCCGTGGCAGGTCCCGGCGCGGGGATGACGGTGGCCGGTGCCCAGCAGGTTGCCCATGCTGTCGCAGCCGGCGGCGACCGCCTCCCACTCCGCCTCCCGCGGCAGGCGCTTGCCGGCCCAGCGGGCGTAGGCGTCGGCCTCGTACCAGCTGACATGGCAAACCGGCTGATCGGGGTCGAGCGGCTGCATGCCGTAAAGGGTGAAGACCTGCCAGCGGGCGCCGGACCCGAAGCCGCCGCGTTCCCAATAGAGCGGGGCGCTCCAGCCTTCGGCGTGCGCGGTCTCCCAGCCGTCGGTCAGCCACAGCGAGCGGTCGCTGTAGCCGCCGGCGTCGATGAAGGATTGGTACTCGCCGCAGGTGACCGGGCGGGATGCCAGCCGGTAGGGGTCCAGCCAGACGCGGTGGCGCGGGCTTTCATGGTCGAAACCGGGCAGCGGCGTCGGCCTGCCGACCTCGACGAGGCCGCCGGGCTGCTCCAGCCAACCATCGGGCGGGGCGCCGAGATGCGGGTGGTCCGGCGCCTCTTCATAGGCCGGGCGCAGCGGGTTGCACCACAGGGCGTGCTTGATGTGCAGCAGCATCCGCTCCTGGTGGCGCCGTTCATGGGCAATGGCCATCATCAGCGCCGATTCGGCGGCCTCCCAAAGCGACTCGTCCAGCGCATCGATCAAATGCAGCACCGCGCCGTTGATCTGGTCGCGGTGGCGCATGATCTCGGCCGCCGTCGGACGCGACAGCACGCGGGGAGGCGCAGGGCCGCCGTCGGTGCGGGCGGCGAACAGGTCGAGGAAGGCCGGGTCGGCCGGCCGGTAGCCGGGGCTGAAGGGGATCAGCACCGCGACCTCGAACAGCCAGCTGGTGTGGGCGAGGTGCCATTTCGCCGGCGCGCCGTCGGCCACCGTCTGCACCATCAGGTCTTCCGGCGACAGGGTGGCGACCAGCTCGGCGGTGCGGGCGCGCGCCTTCTGGAAGCGGGTGGCCAGCGCTTGCCGGCGCTCAGCGGCGGACAATGCGGCTGACGGTGCGGTGGGTGGCTCGGCGATCGGGCTGGGATGGGTGTCGGGCACGGGCGGTCCCTCTGAAATCCAGAGCTTTTCGGAGAGTGTCCACCCGGAGCGCCCCTTTTGGAATGCATGCATCCGTGGTGTGGCAGTCACCGCAAATAGTGGCTGTGACCGGATGCCGCACCGGCAAGGGCGCGGAAGATGTGGGAAGGATGCGCTCAAAAACGAAAAGGCCGCCAGAAAGGCGGCCTTGTTCATTCGAAGCACAGCTCAGTGTCGGACAAGCCTTACTTGATCTTGGCTTCCTTGAACTCGACGTGCTTGCGCGCCACCGGGTCGTACTTGCGGAACGACAGCTTCTCGGTGGTCTTCTTCGGGTTCTTCTTCTTGACGTAGAAGAAACCGGTGTCTGCCGTGCTCACCAGCTTGATGAGGACGGTGTTCTGCTTGGCCATGATCTCGATCCCGACAAAAAATCCGTGCCCCGCCGGCCCGGCGGGGGCGGCGTCGTAGCGGCGGAAAATACCGTCTGACGCCGCAATGTCAAGCGTTATGGGCGGTGAAATCGGCGTCCGACGGCAATTGCCACAGCGCCGCCGCCCCGCCGCCGCCCTCCGGCCCGCTCAGCGCTCCGCCACGGTGTTGACCACCGCGGAGGCGACCGCCCGCTGGTACAGCGCCGGTTCGGCCAGCAGCCGCATGGCGACCTGCAGGTCCAGTTCCGGCTCGTGCTCCTTCCACGGGCAGGCTTCGCGCAGGGCGTTCAGCGCATGCTCGTCGTCGGCCGCCTTGGACCGCCAGCTGGCGATCTGGGCCGGGCGCAGCCGCCCTTCGCGCAGGTCGGACAGCAGCGCCTCCGGATCGGTCTGGCCGGCCCGGCTGGTGCAGACGGTGGGCTGCACGCCCTGGCGATGCAGGGTGTAGCCGGCCGGCGTGTAGATGCGGCTCCAGGTCAGGAACAGCTCGCCGTCGTTGGGGAGGCGGTTGACCGTCTGGACGCTGCCCTTGCCGTAGCTGGACGCCCCCACCACCACCGCGCGGCCGGAGTCCTGCAGTGCGGACGCCACCACCTCGGCCGACGAGGCGGACCGGCCGTCGACCAGAACCACCAGCGGCAGCCCGTCGAGCAGGTCGTCGGGGTTGGCGTCGAAGCGCTGGCGGCTTTCGGGATTGCGTCCTTCGGTGGAGATGATCCGGCCGCGGCGAATGAACAGGTCGGCGACCGCGACCGCCTGGTCGAGCAGCCCGCCCGGATTGCCGCGCAGGTCCAGAACCATGCCCTGCAATGTCGGGCCGGCCGCCTGCCGGATGGAGGTCACCGCCGACCGCAGGCTGGAGGCCGTGGTGGCGTTGAAGCGGTCGAGCTTGACGATGCCGACGTCGCCGGACAGCGAATAGGTGACGGTGTTCGGCACCACCCGTTCGCGGCGCAGGGGCAGCCGGCGAGGAGCGCCGCCGTCGCGGGCGACGGTGAGGGTGAGCAGGGTTCCGGTGGGGCCGCGCAGACGCTCGCGCATGTCCGCCGCGGTCATCCGCGTCGTCAGGTCGCCGTCGATCGCCAGCAGCAGGTCGCCGCCGACGATGCCGGCGCGCTCGGCCGGGCTGTGCGGCATGACGTCATGCACCATGACGCGGCCATTGGTGGCGCTGTCCAGCGAAATTCCGACGCCGCCGTAGCCTTCGCGCTGGGCGCGCTCGTTGCTGGCGCGCTGGACGCCGGTATAGCGGGAATAGCCGTCGAGGTCGGCGGTGACGCCGTCGAAGACGACCTGATACAGCCGTTCCGGCGTCGCCTTCGCCAGGATCGGCGACTGGCTGCGGGCGCGGTCGATGATGCGGGTGGTCAGAACCGCCCAGCCGGCGGCATCGCGGTCCGCCGCGGCACCATACTCCGCCGCCAGCGCGCCCGACACGTACAGGCGTACGGTGTTGCCGGTCTGCTCCACCGTCACCGACGGATCGATGGTGCTCAGGCCCTTCATCCCGTCCATCCCCAGACGGTCGAAGGAAACCGGGTCCAGATAGACCTCGGCGATCTTGCCGAATCCGACGGTGAAGACCTGTTCCGTCACCGGGGGCGGTGGTGCTGCGATCGCGACCTGCGGCGGACCGGCGAAGGCGGTGGTGGCGAAAAGGGCGGCTGCGGGAAGCTGGAACGCCAGATGGCGGAGCGAACGGCTCAGGCGGCGCGCCGCGTTCGACATCGCGGAAACTCGAAAAGGCAGAACGCGGAGCGGTGCATCCTGATCGCACACGCCGTGATCGCACAGGTTGTGATCGAACTGGGCCATGGGGCGAACCGCGGCCTCCCTTTCCTGCAGCCGGACCGGACGAGGATGTTGCCGATCCCGGATGGGTGATAGATACACCTTCGTTCAGGAGGCCGGGCGGGACAAAATTGCGGGCCGCACCACAATGTCGCGGATTGTCCGATTCTGTGTCGTCAAGGTCACGCTGGTATGGTGGGGATGTGGCCAAAGCTTGGCTGGGCCACGATTCGGCCACATTGCTTAAGCGTTGCCATTGTGCAACGGTGCCGACGGCTTCCGAGTCGTCACATCGAGTCGGCCAGCCGGAAGTGCGTGCTGCCACTGACCGGATCTGCTTCCACCAGCACCACCTTGACCGGGTTGCTGAGGCGGTACGTCCGCCCCGTACGCTGCCCGACCAGCGCGTGTGCGGCCTCGTCGTGATCGTACCTGTCGTCGGGCAGGCTGCTGGCCGGGATCAGGCCGTCGGCGCCGCTTTCGTCCAGCCGAACGAACAGCCCGAAGCGGCTGACGCCGGAGATGCGGCCGCTGAAGTGTTCCCCCACCCGGTCGGCCAGGAAGGCGGCGGTGTAGCGATCCACCGCATCGCGCTCCGCCACCGCGGCGCGGCGTTCGGTGCCGGACAGATGCTCGCCGATCTCCGCCAGCCGTCCCAGCGTCTCGTCGTCCAGCCCGCCGACGCCCAGCCCCAGCGTGCGGATCAGCGCCCGGTGGACGATCAGGTCGGCATAGCGGCGGATCGGCGAGGTGAAATGGGCGTAGCGGTGCAGAGCCAGCCCGAAATGGCCGATGTTGTCCGGACTGTAGGCGGCCTGGGCCTGGGCGCGCAGGATCACCTCGCTGACCAGCGGCGCGTGCGAGGTGCCCTCCACCTTGTGCAGGATGCGGGTGAAGTGGCTGGGCGTCAGGTCGGCGCTCTTGCCCAGCGGATGGCCGATCTCCGCCAGAAAGCCGCGCAGCGCTTCCATCTTGTCCATGGAGGGACGGTCGTGGATGCGATAGAGGCCGGGCATGGTGCGCCGTTCCAGCACCTCCGCCGCCGCGACGTTGGCGGCGATCATGAACTCCTCGATCAGCCGGTGGCTGTCGCGCCGTTCGCGCCGGGCGATTTCGGCGACCCTGCCGCGCTCGTCGATCAGCACCCTGCGTTCGGGCAGGTCCAACTCCAGCGTGCCGCGATTGGCGCGGGCGGCGGCCAGTCGGGCGTACGCGCCGAACAGCAGGGCAATCACGCCGTCGGCCAGCGGCGCCGTTTCCTCGTCCGGCCGGCCATCGTGGCAATCCTGCACCTGTTCATAGGTCAGTCGCGCCGCCGACCGCATGAGTCCGCGGACCAGCCGATGCCGGATCAGCACACCGTTGCGGTCGATCCACAGGTGGAAGGCCAGACAGGCGCGATCCTCCCCCGGCCGGAGCGAACACAGGCCGTTCGACAGCGCTTCCGGCAGCATCGGCACGACGCGGTCGGGAAAGTACACCGAGTTGCCGCGCTCGTACGCCGTCCGGTCCAGCGCCGATCCGGGGCGTACGTAATAGGACACGTCGGCGATGGCGACGATCAGGTGCCAGCCTTCCGGGTTCTCCGGGTCGCTGTCCGGCTCCGCCCACACCGCGTCGTCGAAGTCGCGGGCGTCGGCGCCGTCGATGGTGACCAGCGGGATGTCGCGCAGATCCTCCCGCTGCATCAGCGCCGGCACCGCCGCCAGTTCCGCCTCGCGCAAGGCCGCATGCGGGAAGGCGGTGGGGATGCCGTGGGCATGGATGGCGATCAGGCTGAAGGCGCGCGGCTCGTCGGTGGAGCCGAGACGCTCCACCACACGGGCCTGCGGCTGGCCTGCACGCCCGGCCGGCAGGATGTCGGCGAAGACGAGATCACCCGCTTCGGCCTCGCCGCGATTGGGCGGCAGCACCAGGAACTCGGTCTTGTGGCGGCGGTCGGTCGGGTGGATGCGCCCGCCATCGGCGCTTGGCCGGTAGACGCCGAGGATGCGGCCCTCGCGCTCCCCGTCAATGCGGCGGATGACGCGGGCCTCGTACAGGCGGTCGTTGATGCGGGCGAGCTTCGCCAGCAGCGTGTCGCCGACCGCCAGCGGCTTGTCCTCCCCCCGCGATCTTTTTTCCGGCAGCAGGAAGATGCGCGGCGGGTCGCCCTCGCCGGTCCAGGTCAGCGGGCGGGCCGACAACTCGCCCTCCGCATCGGCGCCGGTGACCAGCAGCACGGCGACGGCGGGCAGGGACTGCGGCGGGGCCATGCGCTTGTTGCGGCCACGCTCCACCGCTCCGTCCGCCTCCAGTTCGCGCAGCAGATCCTTCAGCATTTCGCGGTCGGCCGATCCGGACAGCTTGAAGGCGCGGGCGATCTCGCGCTTGCCGACCGGGGTGGTGCTGGACCGGATGAAGGCGAGGATGGTGTCCTTGCTGGGGAATTGGCTGTCGGTCACTGGGCGGGCAGTCCGTCGGTTCTTGTCGCTGGTACGGCTATATAGGGATCAATCGCCATCAGGGCTCGTCGCCCACGGTCTGCCTGCCATCGCGCGGATGGCGTCGCTGCGCTCCAGCGCCTCGCGGAAGCCGGCGAGGGGGAAGCGCACCTCCGTCTTCTCCCCGGCCGGCGACTGGCCGACGATGGACACTTCCGGCGCCGGAGTCATCTTCTCCACCATGCGGCGGTTGATGTCGGGATCGGTCACGGCGCAGGTGTTGGTCTCGAACCGGTAGGGCTTGCAGGGGGAGTCGGGCTTGAACACCGCCCGGTCGGCCCAGACCCGCACCAGCTTGTCGAGGTCCAGCGATTCGGCATTCACGCGAAAGCGCAGCCCCTCGCGCCATTTGTCGGTCGAGCGCAGCCAGACCAGCCGGGCGGTGCGGTCGTTGGTGCCGCGGGCGGTCAGTTCGCACTCCACCTGCCGCGTACCGGTCCAGAGCTGGCAGTAGAGCTTCCAAGACTTGAAGGTCTCGTCGAACTCCTGAAAGGGCTTGTCGGCCGCCGAAGCCGCCGGGGCAGTGCCAGGGGCGATGATCGCCAGCATCGCCAGGGCGAGGATCAGGCGCTGTCCGTGGCGGGGGACGGGCATGGGGCGATCACTCCCGCCGTTCCGCCCGGCGGCGCAGCAGGTGGTCGGCCAGCACGCAGGCCATCATCGCCTCGCCCACCGGGACGGCGCGGATGCCGACGCAGGGGTCGTGGCGCCCCTTGGTCAGGATGTCGGTGTCGTTGCCGGCGGTGTCGACCGTCTGGCGCGGCGTCAGGATAGAGCTGGTCGGCTTCACCGCGAAGCGCACGACGATGTCCTGTCCGGTGGAGATGCCACCCAGGATGCCGCCGGCATTGTTGGACAGGAACTGCGGCTGGCCGTCGGCGTCCATGCGCATTTCGTCGGCGTTCAGCTCGCCGGTCAGTTCCGCGGCGGCGAAGCCGTTGCCGATCTCGACACCCTTCACCGCGTTGATGGTCATCATCGCGCAGGCGAGGTCGCTGTCCAGCTTGTCATAGAGCGGGTCGCCCAGCCCCACCGGCACGCCGGACGCCACCAGTTCCACCACGGCACCGACGGAGGAGCCGCTCTTGCGGATGCCGTCGAGATACTCGGCCCACTGGGTGGCGGCGACCGGGTCGGGGCAGAAGAAGGGGTTGTTGTCGATCTCCGCCCAGTCCCAGCGGCTGCGGTCGATCTTGTGCGGGCCGATCTGCACCAGGGCGCCGCGAACCTGGATGGCGGAGCCCAGCACCTTGCGCGCCACCGCGCCGGCGGCGACCCGGCAGGCGGTTTCCCGCGCCGAGGAGCGTCCGCCGCCGCGGTAATCGCGGATGCCGTACTTTTGCCAATAGGTGTAGTCGGCGTGGCCGGGGCGGAATTTGCCGGCGATGTCGCTGTAGTCCTTGGAACGCTGGTCGGTGTTCTCGATCAGCAGCGAGATCGGCGTACCGGTCGTCTTGCCCTCGAACACGCCGGACAGGATCTTCACCTGATCGGGTTCCTGGCGCTGGGTGGTGTAGCGCGACTGGCCGGGCCGGCGCTTGTCCATCCAGGGCTGGATGTCCGTTTCCGCCACGAGGTCGATCAGCGACGGGCAGCCGTCCACGACGACGCCGATGGCCGGACCGTGGCTCTCGCCCCAGGTGGTGAAGCGGAAAAGCGTGCCGAAGCTGTTGCCGGCCATGGTGACATCCTCCCGAAACGAACCCGCGCCTAGCGACTTCACAGCTGTGAAAACGCGCGCGTTTCTTGCGGCCTTTCGGCGGCAAGGTCAAGGAAGCGATGAACCGATTTTTTAAGGAAGTTTTTAAAGAGGGGGATGGTGCTGCCAGAGAGGATTGAACTCTCGACCTCTCCCTTACCAAGGGAGTGCTCTACCACTGAGCTACGGCAGCGCCGGATACGAACGCCTGATGACAGGATCGGAGGAATGGTGCTGCCAGAGAGGATTGAACTCTCGACCTCTCCCTTACCAAGGGAGTGCTCTACCACTGAGCTACGGCAGCCCCGATAACCGATCATCGCCGGGGCGATGCGTCCGGGTGAGGCGTCCAGGCTTGGCCGCCCCCCGAAGTGGCGCGGGTTATGCCACAGGCCTTTGGGGGATGCAAGCGCTTAAAATCACTCCGCGACCCACTTTTTTTCGCGACCGGAATAAAGCCCCGGATCACGCCTGCGTCGCAGCGGACGGAAGCACCGCTTCGGCGCGGAAATCGGGCACGATGGTGCCCAGGATCGACAGAACCCGCTCGCCGTCTCCGGCCCGTGCTGCCGCCTCCAACTCACCCACCGCGCGGTTGATCAGCGCATAGTCGATCAGCCGGGGAGAGGCGAGGAAGACGCCGTCAGCCTCGGTGCGGCTCGGCGCCTCCGCCGCGGTCAGGATTTCCTCGAACAGCTTCTCGCCGGGGCGCAGGCCGGTATAGGCGATCTCGATGTCGACGCCGGGCCGGTAGCCGGCCAGCCGGATCATCTGGCGGGCGAGATCGGCGATCTTCACCGGCTCGCCCATGTCCAGCACCAGGATCTTGCCGCGGTCCTCCGCGCGGGTGGCGCCGTGGGCGGAGGCCTGCAGAACCAGTTCCACCGCCTCGCGCACCGTCATGAAATAGCGGCGCATGTCGGGGTGGGTGACGGTCAGCGGCCCGCCCTGCGCCAACTGGCGGGTGAACAGCGGCACGACCGAGCCGGAGGAGCCCAGCACATTGCCGAAGCGCACGGTCATGTAGCGGGTGGCCTGTTCCGTCGCGTCGCGCGGCGGCAGGACGTCCAGCGCCTGGCAGTAGGTCTCGGCGAAGCGCTTGGCGGCCCCCATGACGCTGGTCGGGCGGATCGCCTTGTCGGTGGAGATCAGCACCATGGCGAGGCAGCCGGCGGCGCGCGCGGCGTCCGCCACGTTGCGGGTGCCGATGACGTTGGTCAGCGCGCCCTCGCACGGGTTGGCCTCCACCAGCGGCACATGCTTCAGTGCTGCGGCGTGGAAGACCAGGGCCGGGCGCTCGTCCTGGAACAGGCGCATGATGCGGTCGCGGTCTCGCACGTCGGCGATCACCGCGCGGGTGTCGAGGCCGGGGAACTTCTCCCGCACCTCCATCTCGATGCTGTAGAGGTTGAACTCCCCGGCATCGAGCAGGATCAGCCGCTCCGGCCCCAGCGTGGCGATCTGGCGGACCAACTCGCTGCCGATGGTGCCGCCGGCACCGGTGACGATCACCCGCCGCCCACCGATCAGCCCGGAGATGGCGCCGCGATCGAGCACCGCCTGCGGCCGGCCCAGCAGATCCTCCAGCGCGATCGGCCGCACCTCCACGCCCTTGCCTTCGCCGAGCGCCGACTTGAACTCGGTCAGGCTCGGCAGGCGCGACAGGACCAGACCCAGCGCCTCCGCCCGGTCGAGCAGGCTGCGCAGGGTCGATCCCTTCAACTCGGCATTGCCCTTGGTGATGATCAGCCGCTGCGGCCGTTCGCCCTTGCGTTCCAGTGTGCGGACCACCTGCTCCAGATCGTCCGGGCCACCCAGGACCGGCACGCCGCGCACGGCATGGCCGATGCGCCGGCCCTTGTCGTCCAGGATGCCGACGACGCGATAGGCCGACTGGCCCGGCTGGTCGAGCGAGCGGATGAACAGCTCCGCCGCGTCGCCGACGCCCAGCAGCAGGACGGGGATGCGCGGCACCCCCTCCACCGCCTCGGCCCAGCTGAAACGGCGGTCCTTCATGAAGCGGTAGGCGAAGCGCGGCCCGCCGAGCAGAAGCATCTGCACCAGCCACAGGATCGGCGGCAGGGAGCGCGGCAGGAGTTCGGCGCGCGTCAGCAGGAACATCGCCAGGACGAAACACAGCACCGCCACGGTGACGGCGCGTACCACCTGTATCAGGTCGGGAATGGAGGCGTAGCGCCAGATGCCGCGGTACAGGCCGAACAGCACGAAAACGGCTGCCGAAATGCCGACCAGCGTCGGCAGCGCGATGACCAGCGCATCGAAATATAGACCGAAGGCGGAGCCGCCCACCCGCAGGTACAGGGCGACGACCAGGGCCACTCCGGTCATCACCAGATCATGCAGGAAAACCAGGGATGCCCGTGCGGACGGGATACGCATGCCGCTAAACCTTGTTCATTCGTTCGGCCTTGAGAACCGGGGGCCGAAGCCGGCCATCGCCGATTCGGCCGGGTAATCAGCCGCGGGAAGCTTTGAACCATTCCGCGGTGGCGCGCAACCCGGACGCAAGGTCATGGGGCGGGCGCCAGCCGAGCCTTTCACGGATGGGACCGTCATCCACCGTCAGCGTGCCGGCCAGCCGGTCGAACACCGCGCGCGTGCCGGTCAGCGCCGCCCCCAGCGCCATCAGGCCGCGCGGCACCGGGACGAGCCGCGCCGGCCGGCCCAGCGCCGCGGCGATGGCGCGCACCAGATCGGCGGTCGAAACCGGCGCGCCATCCTGGACCAGGAAGGTCCCGCCGGCGGCATCCCGATGCTCCAGCACCGTCACCACCGCGTCGGCGAGGTTGCCGACATAGATCAGGCTCCGCCGGTTGTGGATGCCGCCGAGCGGCAGCGGCAGGCCGGTCGCCACCAGCTTCACCAGCGCACGCATGTTGCCGGCGGCGCCGGGTCCATAGACCAGCGGCGGGGGGGGCACCCCCCCCTCCCTGCC
>NZ_LGQY01000140.1:0-16041 GCF_003116065.1 Azospirillum sp. TSO5
TGGAGCGGGCGAAGGGATTCGAACCCTCGACCCCAACCTTGGCAAGGTTGTGCTCTACCCCTGAGCTACGCCCGCGCTCCCGTCGTCCGGGAGCCGCTTTCTACGGAAACGCGGCCTCCGCCGCAAGAGGAAAATTCACCCTCCCCTCACTTTTTTCGCGACGGCTTTCCCCTCCCCTGCTGCGCTGCGGCACCGGGTGGCTTGCGTCCCGGCGGAGGCGCGCTATGGTACGCAACCATACGGCAACGGATGGAGAGTGCGGCATGGCCGGCACCATCACTCTGACCCGCGATGGAGCGGTCGCGACCCTGACCCTGTCCAACCCGGACAAGCTGAACGCCTTCGACAAGCCGATGTGGCATGCCCTGATCGGCCACCTGACAGCGCTTGAGGCCGACGAGGGAACCCGCGTCGTCGTGATGCGCGGCGGCCCCGGCTCCAACGGGTCGCGCACCTTTTCCCCCGGCGCCGACATCTCGGAATTCGAGAGCGAGCGCAACAGCCCCGAACAGGGCGCCAGCTACGGCGACCTGATGGACGAGGGGCTGGATGGATTGCGTGCCTTGCGCCAACCGGTTCTGGCCGCCATCGACGGCCCCTGCTGCGGCATCGGGCTGGCGGTGGCGCTGGCCTGCGACCTCAGGGTCTGTTCGGAGAGCAGCCGCTTCGGCGTGCCGGTCAGCCGGCTCGGCATCTCCATGGGTCCGACGGAGCTGAAGCTGGTCGCCGACGTCGCCGGCGGCCCGGCCGCGCTGGAGATCCTGCTGGAAGGCCGCGTCTTCGGTGCGGCGGAGGCCAAGGACAAGAACCTCGTCCACCGGGTCGTCGCGGACGAGGGCTTCGAGGCGGAGGTCGCCGCCACCGTCCAGCGCATCGCCGCCGGCGCACCGCTGGCCGCCACCCTGCACAAGCGCTATGTCCGCCGCCTGTCCGACCCGGCGCCGCTGACCGAGGCCGAAATCGCCGAATGCTACCGCTGCTTCGGCACCGAGGATTTCCGCGAGGGTTACCGCGCTTTCCTGGAGAAGCGGAAGCCGGTGTTTACCGGGCGTTGATCCTGGGGGAGTTCGGCTGCGGTTCACAAGATTCACACGGATTGCACGGATTTGGGCACGGATTACACGGATTTTTCTTGAGCGTGGGGAGGTTCCGGCCGTTCCCAACAGGCAAGGACCTGGGCAACGCCACATCCGTGAAATCCGTGTCGACCTTGCCCGCCGATCCCGCGCTTTCCAAGAAGCAGCCAACCTCCGACCGCGCTTACGCATGGCAGGGCTTTCGCATGTGCGATGGTCAATGCGGCGGAACGTCTCACATTCGTAGGGCTCCGTTCCCTGCCTGACGGTCCGTCATGTCGCGCGTCACCCCGCTGATCATCGCCTGCGCCCTGTTCATGGAGAACCTCGACTCGACGGTGATCGCCACCGCGTTGCCGGGGATCGCGCAGTCGATGGGCGAGGATCCCCTGCGGCTCAGTCTGGCGATGACCTCCTACATGCTGGCGCTGGCGGTGTTCCTGCCGGTCAGCGGCTGGGCGGCCGACCGCTATGGCGCCCGCACCGTCTTCGCCAGTGCCATCGCCGTCTTCATGGCGGGGTCGATCGCCTGCGGCCTGTCGAACGGGCTGGTGGAGCTGGTGGCTGCCCGCATTCTCCAGGGCATCGGCGGCGCGATGATGGTCCCGGTCGGCCGGCTGATCCTGCTGCGCACGGTGCCGAAGGACCAGCTGGTGACGGCGATGGCGCGGATGACCCTGCCGGCACTGATCGGGCCGGCGCTGGGGCCGCTGGTGGGTGGCGCGATCACCACCTATGCCTCCTGGCGCTGGATCTTCTTCATCAACGTGCCGATTGGGCTGATCGGCATCGCCCTGGTGCTGGCGCTGATCCCCAACCTGAAGGAGGAGCAGCGCGACCCCTTCGACGCCCGCGGCTTCCTGTGGAGCGCCACCGCGCTGGCCGCCTTCATGTTCGGCTTCGAGAATATCGGGCGCGACCTGCTGCCGGCCAGCGCGGTGGCGATCCTGCTGGCGGTGGCCCTGCTGGCGACACTGGCCTACCTGCGCCATGCCCGCCGGGTGGTGCGGCCGGTGCTGGACCCGTCGCTGTTCCGGCTGCCGACCTACCGCGCCTCGGTCCTGGGCGGCACGCTGTTCCGCATCGGCAACGGCGCGGTGCCCTTCCTGATGCCGGTGATGCTGCAGATCGGTTTCGGCCTGACCGCCTTCGAGTCGGGGGCGCTCACCTTTGCCGGGGCGGCGGGGGCGCTGACCATGAAGGCGCTGGCCGGCCCGATCCTGCGCCGCTTCGGCTTCCGTCTGGTGCTGACCCTCAATTCGCTGGTCAGCGGCGCGATCCTGGCCAGCTACGGCGCCTTCCGCCCCGACACGCCGCATCTGGTGATCCTGGGCGCGCTGCTGGTGGGCGGCTTCTTCCGCTCGCTGCAGTTCACCGGGATGAACACGCTGAGCTATGCCGAGGTGCCGCAGCCGATGACCAGCCGCGCCAACACGTTGGCCAGCGTGATGCAGCAGCTGTCGCTGAGCCTGGGCGTCGCCGTCGGCGCCACCGCGCTGCACCTGACCACCCAGTGGAGCGGCGGCGCCCTGACCCCCGCCACCTTCGTTCCCGCCTTCCTGACGGTGGGGCTGATGGCCTGCGCCTCCAGCCTGCCCTTCTGGCGCCTGCCCGCCGATGCCGGTGACGAGATCAGCGGGCATATCGGCAGCGCCCGCCCGGAAACGCGCCCCGAAACGCAGCGTGACGCCGCCCGCAACGCGACGGTCAAGGCCGCCGCCCTGACCGACGCCGCGGATTAGCAAAGTTGGGGGCGAATGGCCGCCGTCCCATTTCCGAGCATCGCAAACACCCCTATCCATTATACGGATATGCCCGGATCGCTGTGACTTCGGATGAGAATAATTCCGGCGATCATGATTAATTTTCGTGCGAGTCGCTTTTACTAGCGCGTGCGTTCCGGGCGCGTTCCCGCTATAAACATGCATGGCGGCCATGCGCCGTCCTCAAGATAAACGGGAGGCTCCGGGCGGCTGCGCATCGGGGCGGGACAGCATGATGGATTGGGACAAGCTGCGGGTATTCCACGCGGTGGCCGAAGCCGGCAGCTTCACGCATGCCGGCGAGACGTTGAACCTCAGCCAGTCGGCGGTCAGCCGCCAGATCAGCGCGCTCGAGGAAAGCCTGGGCGTTCCGCTGTTTCACCGCCACGCCCGCGGGCTGATCCTGACCGAACAGGGCGAGTTGCTTCACCGCACCGCCCGCGACGTGTTCGCCAAGCTGTCGATGACCGAGGCGATGCTGACCGAAAGCCGGGAGCATCCCAAGGGACCGCTGCGGGTGACGACGACCGTCGCCTTCGGATCGACCTGGCTGACGCCGCGCATCAACGAGTTCATGTCGATCTACCCCGACATCCAGCTGACGCTGCTGATCGACGACGACGAGCTGGACCTGGCGATGCGGGAGGCGGACATCGCCATCCGCATGAACACGCCGCGCCAGCCGGACCTGATCCAGCGGCACCTGATGTCGATCCGCTTCCACCTCTATGCCAGCCAGAGCTACCTGAAGAAGAAGGGCACGCCCAAGACGGCGGCCGAGTTGGACAATCACGACCTGATCACCTATCCGCCCGACGTGCGGGCGCCGATTCCGAACGTCAACTGGATCATGGAGGTCGGCGACCCTTCGCCCAACCGGAAGCCGATCCTGCAGGTCAACAGCGTCTACGCCATCTATCGCGCGGTGGAGAGCGGGCTCGGCATCGGCGCGCTGCCGGACTTCCTGGTCGACAGCTTCTCCAAGGACGTGACCCGGATCCTGCCGGACGTCGACGGGCCGAAGGTCGACGCCTACTTCGTCTATGCCGAAGAATTGCGCCATTCCAAGCGCATCGCGGTCTTCCGCGACTTCCTGGTTAAAAAAGTGGCAGAAACTCCGTTCTGACCTCAAACAATTTTCAGTGATCCCGTAAGAGAATTGCCGAAATCGACGATGTCCTTCCGACTTTGCGGAGCGGCATCGTCGATTTCGGCATTTTTATTAGCTTCCTAAGGATATTTTGAAGCCATGCGAGTCTTGCATGGTAGATTTATATATTTGTGCCTGGAAAGTTGGCAGCAGAATGGTCAAATTTTGATCGTTGGATGTTGCGACGCAGCATCCGATGTTTCGTCCCGGAGGTCTCCCCTCCGGGGTTGGGTCCTCGGACCCAGCGTCTCCCAGACGTGAAGCCTCCCTGTTCAACTCGCCGCTAATCCAACGGGTTAGCGGCGGTTTTTTTATGTGCGCAGGGGCTGGGGGAACTCAGGGGGAACGGTCAAACCGCATTTCCGCTACCCTACGGCGACGGACAGGTCACGGCCAAGGTGTCGACGCACAAAGGGCCGCCCCATGGGACGGCCCCCTGTTCATGCTCGACAGCCTGCCCCTCAAACAGTCTCAACCAGTTCGATCTGCTCGGCGCGCTTGTTCACATTGGTGCGAATCCGCTCCAGCGCCGCCAGCGGAATGTCGATCTTCACGCAGGGTTCCTGAACGCGCGGATCGTCTCCCGGATACAGCGCCTCGTACTCGGCGGCATTGTCGTAGGCCTGGCGGTTGTCCGCTTCGAGATAGGTCTCGACCGGCAGCCCCTCGGCATACATGCCGTCATGGCTGTCGAGTTCGATGTGGAAATATTCGATCTCCTCCATCGCATCGACTTGCCGGATCGACGAACCGTTGATCAGCAGGCGGGCCGAGACACCATAGTCGCCGATCAGCAGGGCATGGCCGGGGGAGATGTAGAGGTCGCGGGCGGGCAATCCTTGGGCGATGGCGCCCCGGGCGATCCTGACCGGCAGGTGAACCTTGCGCAGATGCTCGGTGTCGAAGGACGACCCCGCCAGCAGGCGCCGGCCGATCCAGCGGATCGAACGGAACTCGCCGGTCACAGACGACTGGATCAGATCGCCGATCTTCAGGCTTTCGACAGGCACGTCGCCGAACATGGAACGGACGTATGTGCCGCGGAGAATGCAGGTCGGAGTGGGGAAGGTCATTTTGGGAGAAGCCCCATGTCATTTCGAGGAGTCCTCCACCGGCCGTGCCAAGCGTCTCGATGTCCGGCACGGCGGTGGCGTACTCCGAAAAGGTTACTCCGTTAAGCAATCCGCAGGGCGGCGAAGTTGTGCGGATTTATGACTGCTGGTGACCAATTGTCGCAGATGCGCCGGTGGGCGACTGCGGCATTTCGTCCGGTTCCTGCTCCTCCAGCGCCGCCCGAGCAAGGGCGAGGATATTGTCCAGCCGGATCACCAGTTCGTTCTCGCACAGGGCTGAACGTGCTGATGCGGCTTCGTTTATGATTGCCCGCAAGGCGTCGCTTTGTGTCATGTCGACCTCCGATTCCGTGGTACCCGCTTGTCCGTTTGATAGAACTCCACCCGACAGGCCCCCATTCCCTGTGAAAAACTTCACAGCACGCATCCCGCCGTTTCACATACCCATTTATGCATCGGCAACGGAGGGCTCCCCCATGCACATGCGCAATATCAGGGTGAACGGCAAGCGGACCAGCATGAAGCTGATGCCGGTGGAGTGGGAGTCGCTCGAGGAAATCTGCGCCCGCGAGAACATGACGATGAGCGAACTGGTGTCGAAGATCGATGCCGAACGCCAGGACTGCGACAATCTCACCGGCTGCGTCCGCGTCTATGCGCTGTGCTATTTCCGCAAGGCCGCCAGCCTGTCGGAGCCGATGCCCCGCCACCGCGCGCCCGCAGCCGTGGCCTTCGCGGCGGAATAACCACCCGATCCGTCCCGCATAAGATCTATCCCGCATAAGCGGTTCGCCGAAGCACCGGCCGCCGGGGTCCGACCATCGGACAGGACCGGTGGCGCCGCCGCGGCCGGCACACCATGTTCGACGCAGGCCCCGTTCCGGCGGCCATCCTCCTTGCGTCGACCGAGATGGTGTGCCGATGCCGGATGCCGATCAGTTTCCCGTCTACAGCGCCGCCGAACGGCGGGCGGATGCGGCCGTTCATGCCATTGGGGTAACGGCGGGTGTCGCCGGCTTCGTCTGGCTGCTGAACGCCGGCGTGTTCTCCGGCGCGGTTCCGGTCCACACGGCGCTGGCGCTGACCATCTACGGATTGGGGCTGGTGGGGATGCTGACGGCGTCCGCCGCCTACAACCTCGCCCCGCCCGGCCTGGGCAAGGCGCTGCTGCGGCGGATCGACCATGCCATGATCTTCGTGATGATCGCCGGCACCTACACGCCCTTCACGTTGGGGCTGGGCCAGGGGATAGGGCTGGGCGGCGCCGTGTGGGGCGGGGCCGCCTTCGGCGCCGCGTTGAAGCTGCGCTTTCCGGGCCGTTTCAACAGGCTGGGGCTGGCGCTCTATCTCGGGCTCGGCTGGGCGGTCGTCACCGCGCTGGAACCCTTGGGCACGGCATTGTCGGCCCCCGCCCTGTGGCTGCTGATCGCCGGCGGGCTGGTCTACACCATCGGCGTCGTCTTCCACCTGATGGAGCGGATGCCCTACAACAACGCGGTCTGGCACCTGCTGGTGCTGGCCGCCGCCAGCTGCCACTTCGCAGCGATCACAGTGGCGTTTCTCTGATTGGCGTTTCTCTGAAATGCCGGAGCCGCAGAGGACAAGCGGCCGCCGATTCCGTATCTTCCGCGGATCACGATCCAAGGGAGACATGATGGCCAACATGGGACCATCCTTCCGCCTGTCGCCGGCCAGCGCGGCACTGGCCTTAGTGACCGCGGTTCTCATGACCGGCACGGTCGGCACCGCGCGGGCCGAGCCGTCCTTCGATTGCAAGGCGGCCGCCACGCCGGTCGAAAAGGCGATCTGTGCCGATCCCAAACTGGCCGATGCGGATCGCGAGATCGCCGACGCCTACAAAACCTTGCAGGATCTGTCGGGCACCGCCGACCGCGAGCGGCTGCGCACGGAGCAGCGGGCATGGCTGGCACAGCGCAACCAGTGTGCGGCGGCGCCCTCCCCCGGCACCTGCCTTGGCCCGGTGCTGGACGCCCGGCGCACAGCCCTGTCCGAGTCGGTGCCCAAGGCGGTCGCCGCGCTGACCTCCATCATCGACGGCATCGCCGCCGACCCGGCCGGTGCCGCCAAGCGGCTGGCCGAGATCCGCGGCGGGCTGGGCAAGGGATGGAACGCTTACCTGCTGCGCTTCAGTCCTTCCCCCGACCGCACCAGGGCCGAGGCGCTGCTGCGCGAGGCCATCGCGGGCATCGATGATTCCTATGCCCGTGAAACCGCCTCCGGCGTCGATCTCGCCACCGACGACGGCTTTCTCACCGCACTCCGCGTCGTCAGCGACGATGTGGAAATGGCGTGGCCCTGTTCGGTGATGGAAAAGCGGGGGGCGGCGGCCTGGAAGGCGATGGAGCCTCTCTATGGCAGCAGCCGCGACAATTTCGGCGCCTATCCCTCCTGCCCCGATGACAACGCCCTGCTCGCCTCCCCGGACTGGAAGGCGGTGGACGACCTGTTCGCGCCGATGCTGGAGGCGGCCTCCAACCGCACCGGCACCATCCGCTTCGCTGCCTACCGCCAGATGGGCATCGACCGCATGAAGTCGGCGGTCGATCCGCGGCTGTTCGTCGCCGATGCGCCGGAACTGGCAACGCTGGTGAAGGACACTGCCGGCTGGTCCAACCCGCGCTGGATCGCGCCCGGCTGGGGCGATCGCCTGCGCAAGGCGGTGGACGCGGCGGTGACCGCCTGGACGCCGCAGATCGCCGCCCGCTACGGCATGGCCAAGCCGGAGGCCCGCCGGGCGGCCGAGGCGGTGGCCGCGCAGGGGCTGAGCGGCAGCGTCGGCCTGATCACCGACAATCTGGAACTCCAGAAGGACACCCGCCTCCCCGACTGGCTGCGCGGCAATTGGAGCTGGAGCGGCGGCGGGTCCGAGGATACGCCCTTCACCGGTCCCGCCGGAAAGGCGCGCATCGACGAGACCTCCATCTGCGTCGGCAGCGAGTGCGGCGGCTATGACGTCGCCGGCCAGGGGGAGGACGCGCCTTTCGACCCCAAGGAGGTGCCGAAGGACGTCAAGCCCGCCCCGAATGCCGCCCGCCAAGCAGTCAGCCTTGCTCCGGTGTCGGCCGGCGGCAGCCTGACCATCGTCCCGCTCGCCGGCGGCAATCTGCTGGTCACCGGCACGGCCAAGCCGGTGGTGCTGAAGCGCGAGGGGAAATAGACCGATCCGGGCGCCGTACCTTCTCCCGGGAACGCGAAAGTCTTGCCTGCATCGTTCGGGTAGGCGACACTTCGCGGCGCGTGCTGCGGTTGCGGAACCGGGCACGGCTTTCCGGGGGGAGGCATGGCACGGAACCTCAAGGCGCTCGGGTTGTGGCGCACCGCGCTGGTCGCCAGCGTCCGCAAGGACGCGCCGGACCTGTCGGCGCGGCAGTTGGCGATCCTTCTCCAGGTCTATCTGACCGACCCGCCGCATACGGTGCGCGGTCTGGCATCCCTGCTGAACATTTCCAAGCCGGCGGTGACCCGCGCGCTCGACCGCCTGTCGGTGCTGGGCTTCGTCAAGCGCAAGCGCGATGCGGAGGACAAGCGCAACGTGCTGGTCCAGCGCACCGTGAAGGGCAGCGTCTATCTGTCCGATTTCGCCGAGCTGGTGATCGCCGCCGGTGCCGTCGCGCCGGAGGACATGGCCCGCATCCAGGCCGACGAGGAACTGGCCGCCGCCGCCAAGGCAAGGCTGGAGGCGGCATTGCAGGATGTACCGACGCGGGAGGACGCCGCACTGGAAGCCTCCGCATCCTGAGCGGTCCCAGGCCAGCCTACGACAACGGCCACGTCTTCGTTGAAGCCGTCATCCCCGCGAAGGCGGGGATCCAGGCAACTCATCAGGAAAATCAAAGGGCTAGCTGGATTCCCGCCTTCGCGGGAATGACGACCTATAAGGCGCCGCTTGCTCCCTCCGTCCCTTACAGCAGCGCCTCCAGCACGCGGTCGGGCGGGGCGTGGCCGTCGGTGAAGGTCTTGATGTTGATCACCACCTTCTCGCCCATGTCGATGCGGCCCTCGATGGTGGCGGAGCCCATGTGCGGCAGCAGGACGACATTGTCCAGCCGCAGGAGCTTCGGGTTGACCGCCGGCTCATGCTCGAACACGTCCAGGCCGGCGCCGGCGATCTCGCCCTTCGACAGCATGCGGGTCAGCGCCACCTCGTCGATCACCTCGCCGCGCGAGGTGTTGACGATGTAGCAGTGCGGACGCAGCAGCTTCAGCCGGCGTTCCGACAGCAGGTGATAGGTGGCCGGCGTGTGCGGGCAGTTGATCGACACGATGTCCATCCGCGCCAGCATCTGGTCCAGGCTGGACCAGTAGGTCGCCTCCAGCTCCTGCTCCAGCTCCGGATGAACGCGGCGGCGGTTGTGGTAGTGGATCGACATGCCGAAGGCGCGCGCCCGCTTGGCCAGCGCCGAGCCGATGCGGCCCATGCCCAGGATGCCCAGCCGCTTGCCGCTGATGCGGTGGCCCAGCATGGTGGTCGGCCCCCAGCCGGTCCATTGGCCGGAGCGGACCAGACGCTCGCCCTCCGCCACGCGGCGCGCGGTGGCCAGCAGCAGCGCCATGGTCATGTCGGCGGTGTCCTCGGTCAGGACGCCGGGGGTGTTGGTCACGACGATGCCGCGCTCGCGCGCCGCCTTCAGGTCGATGTGGTCGACGCCGGTGCCGAAGGAGGCGATCAGCCGCAACTGCGGTCCGGCGGATTCGATCAGCGCGCGGTCGATGCGGTCGGTGACGGTGGGCACCAGCACCTCGGCGACGTTCATCGCATCCTGCATCTGGGCCGGGGTGAGCGGCACGTCGTCCGGATTGAGCCGGGTGTCGAACAGCTCCATCATCCGCGTCTCGATGACGTCCGGCAGCTTGCGGGTGACGACAACGAGCGGCTTCTTCTTGTCGGTCATCGGTGCTGGTCCTCCCTTGCCCCGGCCCGCCCGCATCGAGGTCCCGGCACGGGCTGCTCCGGTCCATGGTTGCCATACCAAGCGGTCGTGGGACTGTCCAGAAGTCCGTCGCGAAAGGCCGGCCTGCGGAAGGGAGATTACAACTTTGGATCGGGGGTGGCGGCGCTTGCCCAATCGAACGGGTGGTCTCTATAGTGCGGCCCGGTTTTTCCCTCGTCAGCTTCGGTGCCGCCATGCCTGTCCGCCGCTCCGTCCTCGCCTCCCTGGCCCTCGTTCTGGGGGTGGGCATGGGGCTTGTCGCGGGCGGTGCAATTCCGGGCGCGGGCGCGGCGTTCGCCGTGGAGAGCAAGGATCCGACCCATGCGTCGGGCCTGCCGATCCCCCGCTTCGTCACCGTGCGTGTCGGCGAGGTGAACCTGCGCTCCGGCCCCAACGGCAGCTATCCCATCGAATGGGTCTTCAAGCGCAAGGACATGCCGGTGGAGATCATTCAGGAATTCGACACCTGGCGCCGCATCCGCGACTGGGAGGGGGCTGAAGGCTGGGTTCACCAGAGCGCGCTGTCCGGCCGCCGCGGCATCCTGATCGTCGGCCAGACCCGCGCGATCTTTGAGTCGCCGCGCGGCGACAGCGCCGTGGTGGCGCGCGCCGAGCCCGGCGTCGTCGGGTCGCTGAAGAAGTGCCGCGACGAGTGGTGCGAGGTCGAGGTGAAGGGCTATCGCGGCTGGATGAAGCGCACCGATTTCTGGGGTACCTATCCCGGCGAGAAGTTCGAGTAGCGGACCGCATCGTTCGGTAATCATCGCGTCGGCAGACCGGTATCCGGCACCGATACCAGCGTTGACAGCAACCGGTTACAGGCTCACCAGTCGAGAGATGCACAGATCCGTGCTTCTCGCGATTCCGGCAATGCGATGCTGAAGCTTGCGTTTCTGCTGATCGGCCCTCGGGCCTTTCGGTCCCACTGGTATGTGATCGCCGTGCTCGGCCTGCTGTCGATGGGGTTGGGGCTGGCGTTGGCACTGAATGCCTCCGTCGGACTGACCCAGCTGATCTACAGCTTCCTGGGACTGGTCTTCACGGCGGCCGGCGTCGTAAGCCTGCTGATGGCCCTGTCCGCGTCCTTGGGGGCAAACCGGCGTTTCGCCCTGGCACGGTCGGTGCTGGCGATCCTTGCCGGCGGATTGCTGCTGGCCTCGCCGCTGTTGAACGGCTGGGCGCTGGCCTTGCCGCTCTCCATCGTCCTGGCGCTCGACGGGGCGAACCGGGCGGCTGCCGCAGCGGTGTTCCGCGTGCGGAACTGGCGGCTCCTGATCCTCTGCGGGCTGGCGGAACTGGCGCTGGCGGCGATGATGATGACGGAATGGCCCCTGCCCTCCGACCGCAACACGCCTCTGTGCATCGGACTGTTCATCGGCCTGTCGGGCTGGCTTCTGCTGCGGCTGGGGGTGATGCTGCGCAACCTGGAGGACGAGGCGGCAATCCTCAACCTGCCGATCTTTTCCGGCCGCGGCTGGTACGACAACGCCCCCGTTCTGGTGGGCGACAGTCCGGAGCCGGCCGGCCGTCACGACCGGCCGCTGGTGGTGCGGGTGTGGACCCCGGTCGCCTCCGCCACCGCGCCGCTGGACAGGCGGCTGGTGATCGACCGCTACATCGCCGCCATCGACCGCAACGGCGTGGTGTCCACCGGCCACTCCGCATTGGAATTGGCGCCCGACCTGTATATCAGCCACTATCCGGCCAACGAGATCGACCAGTCCGGCGTCAGCTTCGTGACCGCGTTGCGCAGCGGCACCGAAAACGACGTGCCTGGACGCTTCCTGCCGTCCTACGAGGAAGAGATCGCCGACTGGTGCCCCGCCGATTCGATCGTGGAGTTGTGGACCTACGATCGCTGGCGTCTGCGGGCCTTTTGGGCCGGATACCGGCAGGACAGCACCTACAACCTGTCCAACCGGAATTGTTCGGTCGTCGTAGCCGCCGCATTGGACGCGACGCTGGAAGGTGCCTTGGCCAGCCGCTTCCCCTGGGTGCGTCTGCTGCGCCTGCTGATGGATCCCGATATCTGGGTCGCCTCCCTGATCCGCAGCCGTGCCGATGCGATGAGTTGGACGCCGGGTTTCGTATTGGATTACGCGGCGGCCTTGGCCCGCGTCGTCGACCGCCCCGACCGATCCTGGCACCGCCGGCTCGGCGGCTTTCTCGGCCAGCTGCGCGGCAGCGCCCGTTCGCCGGAAGCCGGTATGGACGGCAGCATGGATGGCCGGCCGGATACGCAGCCGTCATGACCGATACCCACCACCTTACCGGAAAAGGAGCAGGCATGACATCGGAGCCGACAGCGGATGACGGCGGCCTGCTGTCGCGCGCCGCGGTGATCGCCACGGCGATGATGTTCGGGCTGACCTACAGCCTCAGCGCCGCCCTGATCGCGCTGGATCTGTCGCGGCAGAACCTGAGCGACCTGACCATCGGCGCCAACGCGGCGATGCATGCGCTGGGCGTGCTGGCGATGGCGGTGCTGCTGCCGCGGAGCGTGGCGCGTCTGGGCATCCGCCGGCTGGTGATCCTGGCGCTGGCGGGGGCGGCGGTGCTGCTGGCCCTGTTTCCCGCCACCCCGATCTGGATCTGGTTTCCCCTGCGCATCCTGCTGGGGGCCGCGTCGGAAACCCTGTTCGTCCTGTCGGAGACCTGGACCAACAGCCTGAGCAGCGAGGGCACCCGCGCCCGTGCCATGGCGGTCTACACCGCGGCGCTGTCGTCCGGTTTCGCGCTGGGTCCACTGATGCTGTCGCTGCTGGGGTCCGGCGGGGCGCTGCCCTATCTGGCCGGCGCCGGCGTCGCCGCAGCCGCGGCGCTGCTGGTCGCCTCCCCCCGCATCCGGGCGCCGGAGTTCGAGCGGCCGTCGCGCGAGGGGCCGCTGCATTTCATCCGGCTGGCCCCGGTCGCCATCGGCGCCATCGTGCTGAACGCCGCCATCGAGACCGCCGGGCTGTCCTTCCTGGCGATCTACGCCACCAAGCTCGGCTGGTCGGAGACGGGAGCGACCAGCCTGATGTCCTGCATGATGATCGGCGCCATCCTGCTGCAGCTTCCCATCGGCTGGCTGGGCGACAAGATGGACCGGCTGACGCTGGTGATCGGGCTGGCGGTCTGCGCCGCGCTGGGGGCGCTGGTCTGGCCGGTCGCGCTGATGAGCGAGGTCGCGACCTACGCGCTGCTGTTCGTTTGGGGCGGCGCCTTCGTCGGCGTCTACACCATCATGCTGGCCATCGTCGGCAGCCGGTTCCAGGGGTCGGAACTGGTGGGGATCTATGCCGCCATGGGGCTGATGTGGGGCGTCGGCGCACTGGCCGGGCCGGTGCTGGCCGGGGCGGCGATGGAACTGACCCGGCACGGGCTGGCCTTCTTCGCCGCCGGCGCCTGTCTGGCCTTCGCCGCGACGGCGATGCGCCATAGGACAGTGGAAGGCCGCCCGGATGGCACCCAACCGGGCACGGGGGCTTGAAGGCGGGCGGGAAAGGCCGTACGGTCGCGACCTTACCTTTCTCTACTGCAAGAGCAGTCCAATGAGCGGCGCGTCCGGCAAACAGATCAAGAAAGTGGTGCTCGCCTATTCGGGCGGCCTCGACACCTCGGTCATCCTGAAGTGGCTGCAGGAGACCTATTCCTGCGAGGTGGTGACCTTCACCGCCGACCTCGGCCAGGGCGAGGAGTTGGAGCCCGCCCGCAAGAAGGCCGAGCTTCTGGGCATCAAGCCGGAAAACATCTTCATCGACGACCTGCGCGAGGAATTCGTGCGGGACTTCGTCTTCCCGATGTTCCGCGCCAACACGCTCTATGAGGGCACCTACCTGCTCGGCACCTCGATCGCCCGGCCGCTGATCGCCAAGCGCCAGATCGAGATCGCCAACATGGTCGGCGCCGACGCCGTCGCCCACGGCGCCACCGGCAAGGGCAACGATCAGGTCCGTTTCGAGCTGGGCTATTACGCCCTGCGCCCGGACATCACGGTCATCGCGCCGTGGCGCGAGTGGACCCTGAACAGCCGCACCACGCTGCTGGACTACGCCGAGAAGAACCAGATTCCGATCGCGAAGGACAAGCGCGGCGAAGCCCCCTACTCCACCGACGCCAACCTCCTGCACATCTCGTACGAGGGCAAGGCGCTGGAGGATCCGTGGGTCGAGCCGGACGAGGACATGTACACCCGCTCCGTCGCCCCGGAAAAGGCGCCGGACACCCCGACCTACATCGAGGTCGAGTTCAAGAACGGTGACGCGGTCGCCATCGACGGCAAGGCACTGTCCCCGGCGGCCCTGCTGACCGAGCTGAACCGCCTGGGCGGCGAGAACGGCATCGGCCGCCTCGATCTGGTCGAGAACCGCTATGTCGGCATGAAGTCGCGCGGCGTCTACGAGACCCCGGGCGGCAGCATCCTGCTGGTGGCGCACCGCGCCATGGAGAGCATCACCCTCGACCGCGGTGCCGGGCACCTGAAGGACGAGCTGATGCCGCGCTACGCCGAGCTGATCTATTGCGGCTATTGGTGGAGCCCGGAGCGTCTGGCCATCCAGGCGCTGATCGACCAGACCCAATCGCTGGTCAACGGCACCGTCCGTCTGAAGCTGTTCAAGGGCAACGTCACGGTCGTCGGCCGCAAGTCGCCGAACTCGCTGTACCGCATGGACTATGTGACCTTCGAGCAGGACAGCGTCTACAACCAGAAGGACGCGGAAGGCTTCATCAAGCTGAACGCGCTCCGCCTGCGTCTGGGCGCGATGGCCAAGCAGAAGATCGGCTAAGTACGGATCCGCTCCACCGCCTGCCAGTTGGGCGGTGGAGCGTTCCTCTGTTTATTGCGCCGCCAGCATGTCGCGGCGGATTTCCACGGCCCGGTCGGCCGCCTTGCCGACCACCTCCTGAAGCCGTTCGAACTCGGCGCTGTAGCTGCCGACGCCGAAGGTCAGCGACCGCAGTTCCACGATCAGATCCTGCATGTCGGCCTGCGGCATGCACGCCCTCACCTCGTCCCAGCCGGGCCAGCCCGGCCGCGCGTCGAAACCCAACAGCTGGCCGCGCCGGCCGCTGACCAGACGCTGCACCTTCGGCGTGAAGGCGCTGGGCACCGCGATTGTGACGGTCAGGATCGGTTCCAGCAGCACCGGCTCGCAAGCCGGCAGCGAGTCGGCCATCGCCTGCCGCGCCACCGTCTTGAAGGCCATGTCGGAGCTGTCGACGGCGTGGAACTGGCCGCCGGTCAGCGTCACCGCGAAGTCGACCACCGGGAAGCCCAGCGGCCCGCGCACCGCCGCCTCGCGCACGCCGGCCTCCACTGCCGGGATGTACTGGCGCGGCACGGCGCCGCCGACCACCGCATCCTCGAACTGGACCCCCGACCCACGCGGCAGCGGCCGGACCTCGACATGGATGTCGGCGAACTGGCCGTGGCCGCCGGTCTGGCGCTTGAAGCGGGCGTGATGGCTGGTGCCCTTTCGGATCGTTTCCTTATAGGGGACCTGCGGCGGCTGGCCCTTCACCGCCACATTGAAGCGGCTGCGCAGCCGGTCCATCGCCAGCTTCAGATGGACGTCGCCCTGGCCCCACAGCACCAGTTCCCCGGTCTCGGCCGACTGGTCGAGCGTCAGGGACGGGTCCTCCTCCTGCAGCTTCTGCAGGGCGGCAGACAGCTTCACCTCGTCGTTGCGGTTCTCGGCGCGCAGCGCCAACCCGTGCACCGGCGGGGCGGCGGCCGGCCAGTCGGCGGGCGGGCCGAGGTTGGCCTTTTCGGTCAGCCGGTCGCCGGTCGCCGCCTTCTCCAGCCGGCCGAGCGCCACGAGGTCGCCGACGACCGCCTGCGGCACCTTGGTCTGGTCGCGGCCGAAAAGCTGGAAGATGCCGGACACCCGTTCGCCACCCAGGGTCATGCCGTCGGTGACGGTGCCGCGCCAGACGCGGGCGAGGCTGAGCTTCCCGGCGTGGGAGCCCATCATCGTCTTCACCACCTGCGCCGCCACCGCCGTATTGGCGGGAAGGGCGATGCGGGCCGCGGGGGGGGCGACC